>JAHFJQ010000087.1 GCA_023245755.1 archaeon
TCTTGGACACATGCTCTTTTTAGGCTGTGATTTCTCTGCGTATGTCTTAAATGCGCAGTTTTTTTTAGGGCAAGGTAGTTTCTTTGAAATTTATAGAGCCCCACTGATGAGTGTTCTACTTGCAACGTTTAGTCTTTTTGGTTGGAAAGCTGCTGAGTATTTTTATATTCTTTTTACTGCATGCCTTTTCTTTTATTCTTCTTTGCGTCTTGCACGAAGCACAGAAAGTGATAGTTTTCTTTTCTCTCTTTTTTCTTTAAATGCATTTGTTCTCCTCTTTGGACTTCTTGAAGGAACGGAACTTCTTGCATTAGCACTCCTACAGTTATTTCTTGCTTTTCTGCTTGAAGATAAGTGGTATGCTGGTTTTTTTCTAGGACTGGCATGTTTAACACGCTACCCTCTGGTTATTCTTTTTCCTCTTATTTTGTTCCATAAACAATGGAGAAATTGGATCTTTGGTGGACTGGCTTTTACCCTTGCTTTTATTCCTTGGTTTGTGTATAATAAAATCCACTATGGTAATATTTTCTACTCGATTGCAGATAGCTATGCTATGAATATTCTGTATAGAGACTATTTAACTGCAGGTTTTAATTGGAATTACCTTCTTTTTTCTGGTACTATTCTCCTGCCTTTTGCACTTCTGGGGATTTTTCTTTTCTTATGGAAAAAAGATTTCTCCAGAAAGAATATCCTTCTTTTTGTTTTCCTTCTCATTACTTTATACTCCATTTCCACACAGAAAGTTGATGTTCTGCGCTATTATATCCCCTTAACTATTCCTTTTGCATTCTTTTCTGTGTATAGTTTGCGTTCTTTTTCTTTAGAGAGAAGAAAAATTTTGCTTTGGATTATTGTTCTCTTTAGTTTGCTCTTCCTCTTGTATGGAATGGTTGAACATCAGAAAGAATATTTTCAAAGTGTTGCAGAAGAGATTCATCCTGTTGTAGGAGCTTGTGCTCTGGAAAGTAATATATGGGTACCACTGACGTATTATGGAACTTTAAGCGGGCCTAGCCCACAAGAAAAGATGCTTGCTCATGATATTGAAGAAGGATACTATGTTTTATTTTATTATTCTGCACGAGAACCAGATTATATGCTCAATGAAAGTTTTCTTTCTTCTTTTCCTGTTGTTTTAGAAACAGATCAGTATATCCTCTTAGGCAATGGATGTCTTGTAGCAGAACCTGTCACAAAAAGTTATCTTCAACAACTGAATGCGTATCTCTTCTTTATAGATAACTACACCGTCTCAGAAGATCCTTGTGAAATATTATTTCATGGAAGTAAAGTTTGTACGAGCGTAAATAACATAGTTACAGTAGGGAGTTAATCTCTGCCACTCTATGTTGTAAGTGGTATTTATTGTGTTTAGGAGTTGGCCCTGTTCTTCTTTACAAGATACATCCTGCGGTGGACACAGAAATCCTCCTTCACAGGTATCCAGAGAAATATATTGAGGATGTTTCTCTTGAATGTAGTTTGCCCAGTATTCTGCTTGACTTGCATTAAACCAAGGATAATACATGAGTGTTACATTTTCCTTTGCATAATACCCCGAAAGAGGATGTGTTACAAGAATTTCTCCTTGAGTATCTTTGTCTTTGAAATAGGTAAAATAAGGATTTGTATCTGCTACTTCTACGTATGCACTAGCGAGGAATAAGAGAAGTATTATTACGATAAAGGATGTTGTTTCTTTGCATATCTTTTGATAGCCATATGCTGCAAGGATTGCTAAGAAGGGAAAGAAAAGAATCGCAAACCGTAATTCTTTATGAGGCATGTGAGAAAAATAGAGCAAGGGAATGAGTGTAAGTGCAACAAGAGTATATTTCTTTCTATAGAGCGCAAAAATTATTCCTGCAAGAGCGAATACATAGAGAAAGTTTTCTTTTAGCATTGCTAAGGCATACCAGTACCAAGGTTTTTGAAAAATCCAAATCCCTGCATATTTGAGAAACTCTTGTGCAAAAATAAGGGTATTTATAAGACTTCCATATGCAAAATAATTAAATGCGAAATAGGGAATGACCATTATAGTAAATCCTAGAACTAACCAAAAAACTTTCTTTATAGATCTTAAAGAAAAGACAATGAAAATAATAAGAATTATCCCTTCGGGAAATTTTGTGAGAAAGGCAAGTGCAGTACAAATACCCGTTTCAAAATGTTTTTCTTTTAAGAAATACCAATACGCACAGAGTGCAAAGAATACTGCAGGAATTTCTGTGTAGAGACGAGCGTTGAAGAAGAAGAAGGTCCATGTAAAGCTGAGAAGAAGAGAAGAAAGCAAAGCTGTTCTGTCATTAAAGAGCCTCTTTGCGATCTCATAAGTGAGATAGATACATCCTAAAGAGAAACATGTAGAGAGAATACTTGCCCAGAGCACAGGATGTATGTTTAAAATGTATGCGTAACTAAGCAGAAAAGGCCAAAGTAATGGACGAATTGGCTCCCAAAAACCAAGCTGGCCTAGAGAAGCAATATGCTCACCCATTGCAAGATAAACTGCTGCGTCCCACCAGATGTTTTTGTCTAGAAAGAGATAGATGAGCCGAGTGATGAGAGAGATGATAAGAACTGTCGCTATTTTTCTGTCCATACTAGAGCGTTTTTGTTCCTTATTTAAAAAAACATAGAAAAAACAATATAGTTATCTGAGACTAAGAAAAACTTGGCATCATCTCATCAAAACTGACTTGCTCGGGATAATTTCTCAGTAACAAATAGCCATATGGATAGGCCTCAGAATGAAAGAGCATAATACGATTACCTGAGGACTCTTCTAGCCAGGTGCTTAATGCAGTATAATCGCTTTCATCATAGACACGTGCAGCAATCATATGTGCGTTTTCTTGGTGTGCAGTGTCAACAATATTTTGCATTTGCCCATAGCCAGTTATCGTGACATAGGTCATATTGAAAGGAAGAAGGGTTTGTTGCTGAAGATGTGTAAAATAGATTGTTGGAGTTGCATAGTAACTTATTCCGTAATCTTGCGTTATATTTAATACAATAATTTTTTCATTGATACCAAAGGTTATCGTTTGATTTCCAAACAAAAGAGTATCATCTCTTTCTTTGAATGGAGCTGAACCAAGAGTTTGATTTGTTTGCCCTAAGGCTAGAGGAAGATACTTGTCTGTGTTACAAATAACTTTTATTCCTTTTTCATTGAGATATAATGCAGCTTTTATTTTTCCTATATGGTCACAACATCCCATAACTACCGTTGCATTGTTCTTTATCGCTTGCTCAACAAGCATATTTACTCCATGTGTATCTATAATGAGTGCAAGATCCTCTCTTAAATACCGTGTGGTTGGATATTCTATTTTGTCAATAGGAACATCAAACATAAAAACGCCTTGCTCATTAGGTGCATACCAGGTCCCATTTATTTTTCTTACAAGAGTTCCTGTTACAGGGATATGGGTGATATTTATTGCTTGTTTGTATTGAGTTATTCTCCCCCCTTCATGCCAACCAATGTTTTCCACATCATAGTTTTCAGAGAATACCGTAAGAAGATGTTCGGACTGGGGATCTTGTAATTGTGAGGATAGCCAATCCCTTGTGACACGGTCTACTTGTGAGACTAATATATCTTCTGAGGTTAGGGTAAAATGACTTTCTCCTATAGTAACATTTGTTGCACCCTTAGGCGTTGCAAAGTAGGGCTGCTTGAGAGTAAATTCTTCATAGTGATAGGGTATGTATTCTCTGTTGAGCAAATGGTGATCTATTTCTGCACGAAAAGAATTGTTTTTTAGCATCCAGATATAATAGGAACTCCAGTAATATGCAGGATTTCCTGAAACCGATGCAATAGATTCCCAGAGAATTGCTTGTTCTTCTAAACTAGCTGTTTTCAATGCCTCTTGATAATAAGGCAACGCACCTGAAGGGTCTTTACCTTCTAAACGATTTTGTATGAGAAGAACATCTCCTTGTGCAAAGGGATCGGTGACATTTGTAAAGTTAAGAGTAACACCATACACACCGATGGTGTAACTAAGATTAAATTCTTTTGCATAGGGATCAGGAGTATCTGCATGAATAGTATATACACAAAGAACAAGAACTATACTTAACAGAAGGAAGAGACGCATTGCTGTTGATAAAAGAAAGTT
>JAHFJQ010000088.1 GCA_023245755.1 archaeon
TTTTTTACTCCTAGAGAGTATGGGGATGTTTGAATGGCTCTTTGGAAAGAAATCTAAAGCACAAAAATACATGATTACAACAAAGAGCGGTTCAACCTATGTCATTGAAAGAGCAGAAGTAGGAACCTGGATTATTCATAGACCAAATAAAGGTCAAGCAATAATTTCACACATCGGAAAAGATGACCCAGAGCATATACAAGAACTCACTCAAGCATATATTGGAGAAATGATCTATTTCTATTCTAGAGGAACAAACATCGGAAACACGAGCGCTATAAAAACAATCACAAAACAAACCTAGATACTCAACTACCTATGTTTTTTTAAAATAAGAAGAATTCACAGACAATATGGCAGAAATACCCACATTAGTAGAAGCATTAGACCCAGAAAAAACCTTTCTTGTAGAAACAGAAGAGAACAGTTTTGTCTTTCATTTGACAAAGGGAATATTTTACGCACGTAGAACAACCAGTAAAGATCCAAGATATTGTCTCGTTACAAAAATTAATGGGAAAGCAAAGTACAAAGAAAGTGACTTAGATCTCTACGCAGAAATAGAATATATCCATCCAAAATTAAACCAAGAAGTGTCTGGTGGCAAAGTAAGAAGCGTTGCAATACGATAATTGATAAGCAAATTATTCTCATGTATCCTTAAACGTTTATACTCTATACTAGTTGAGAAACCAAAAGTTTATATATTTTAAAGTACGTATAAATAGGTATAAAAGGAGAACATATGAAACAAATCAGCCTAAGCATACCGGAAACATTACTAGAAGCTTCCAAAGAATATTCTCAAGAATATGGCTATAGAACAGTACAGGAGCTCATCATAGATGTTCTAAGAAAAAGAGTTCTTTTAGAAAACGTAGAAAGGTATAGAGAAATAGAAGAACAAATGAAGAAAGGAGTAAAAGTAAAGAAGTTAAACCAAAAAGAAGCGTTAAAGTACGTGAGGGATCTCTAAGTGTACTCCATTGAGTTTAGTGAAGAATTTGAAAAGTCTATAAAAAAGCTAAAGAAGAAAGATCAAAGAACCTTTCAACAGATTCAAAAGAAACTTCTTGAAATTATTGAAAATCCAGAACACTACAAACCTCTAAGAAATGTTCTTGCTGGATATAGAAGAGTACATTTTGGAAGTTTTGTACTTATCTACAAAATAGAAGCAGAAACAATAAGAATAATTTCTCTGGATCATCATGATAAAGCGTACTAACATGCCTTATGTATCTCTATCTCAGAAAATGCTTCTTCTTGTTCTAGATGCACCTTTTTCCCATTATGCAAATACAACAAAGGCAGTAAAGTAAGTATGGTTTCCTGTTTACTTTCTCCTGTATCCAATTCAGAAAAAGAAACCATCTTTCGTTGTTGGAATAATGCAGAGAGTTTTTTATAGACTTGGTCAATCAGGAGAGTAATGTCTACTTTTCGTTCAGGAATCTCAGGCTTATGAAAGGCTAAGAAACTTTGCAATCGTAATTTTCTTCGTGTGTCTACACGTAAGGCCTTTTCTAAGGCACCAATAAGATCAGCAATAGACACTTTTCGTTTCCGTGCTTGTGGTGTACGTACCCCCAGTCTAGGAATATCAACTTTATGCTCATGATAGGGCAAGTACTCTCCTAACTCTTGAAACTCTTCTTGTTCCTGGTGAAAAAGAAATGCATCAAAATTAGTAATATCTTCCTGTACTAATCGATTAGATTTAATTTTAAGAAGAATAGCTGACGCAAGAAGGACTTTACCAGAGATGAAATAATCCATCTCCTTCATTTTTTTAACGGTTTCAATATATTTATGCGTCAGTTTTGTCAGATCCACATCCCAAGGATCCATTTGCTCATCTTTGACAAGACTATGGATAATATCCTGCCAGGTCACCTCACTCTCTTTCAAGAGCATATCATAGATTCTCTCCTCTTGCATACTCTTCTACAAAGAAAAGGACTATATAAAGTCTACGAAAATAAATAAAAAGATTAAGGGCTATATTGAATAAGCCATTTCCAGAATGACTGTTTCTTTTCTTGTGCTGGTGCAGCACTCCTTCCAGAAGATGAATAGACTCTATAATCACTATCCGAAATTATTTCATCACCATCATCATTTGGAACAAAGACTATCTCACCAGTAGTAAGAGAACAGAATTCATAATCAATATCATTATCCACAACATCACAACCTTCAATTTTAAAGTTTGGATTTGTTGAGACAATAGGAGTACTAGACCTATAAAGATCTACGAGTACTTCTTTTTGTTTCTCATCATAACTAGACTCACTAATCTGTGCAAATTCTCCAGAAGAACTTGTAGCAGAAGTTTCCTCCTCAATATAAATACCTCCATTTCCTTTATCACAAACATAATAAGAGGTACTACCAGAAGAAGAACTCAATTGGACACAGTTGTCACTTACTCTATTAGGAAGATCACTAATTCTACCCTCAGTGAGTTCATGATCACGAGCGTTATATAGTTCATCAGCAGCATCATAGGTAAGGTAGGTATCAAAATTATTTGTACTATACGCAGTAAAAGCACTTAATGAACTTTGATATGCAATATATTCCTCAGGCGTACAATATACGATTTTGCTCGAACAAAGATGGTTCAAAATATAAGTCCCAGAAGCAAGCTCTAAATCTACTCTACCATAACTTCCTGCAGCAAGATAATTCTCTGCACTACCAGTATATTCTAAATAGTATATTCCTCTCTCACCCGAAGTATAATAGGTTATATAGTCTTTATCAGGATCAATAGAACAAGAACCACAAGTGGTCCCAGTAGAGCCACCATCTCCAGAAGAAGCAACAGTTTCTTCACTAGTTCCAGCCAAAGCAGCATAAGCCTCATACTGTGAAGGACAATATGCACTCCTAGTTGAAAGATCTGTACATGCACCATTATCAAAAAGTTCCTTTCCTGTATATGGACCAAAAATAACACCACCTAAATCAGAACGTTCTTCAGTACTATAAAATAAGACCTGAGACCCAGAAGAGTCAGAACTATATATATAATACGTGGTTCCAGAATCTAAGGTACAACCTTCACAAGTAATAGAAGTATCAGCAACTTCTTCTTCATCCTTTACAAGACAGTCTGTTCCTACCCAATGAAGACCAGTGACAAAAGCAGCAGGTAAATTCTCCCGTATCTCAACACCACGGCTACCATCTAAACAAGAAGAGTAGGTTTCTCCATCTCCAGTACATTTATAATAATATAGATCACCGTTGTCATTTTGAAGATTAGAATATCCTTGATGATCCTGACAACTCCCTACAGTCACTAAACCACAACCACCATCAGCAACAGAGGCCTTTACCCAAAGTCCATCAGAAGCAGCGGAGGTAAGAACCGGAGCAGAAGCAGTGCCCACATTCACAGATTCAGTACAAGTAGAGTAATAACCTTCCTTAGCATCACACTTATAGTACATTGGAGCAACACCTTCTTCACTCATTCGTCCTCTTAACGCTTCTTTCTCTGCATCAAGATATCCTTGCTCAATACAAGATTTTTCAAGACCTGCCACAGTCGTAGTAGATGTAAGAGCTGCACGTCTTGATTCATAAGCATCAGCAACTGCCTTTTCAGAAGCAAGTTGTTCTCTAGTTACACAGATCGTTTTTGTTTGATACCCATAAGGCGTGGATACTTCTCTTTGCAAAAATTCACCATCACATGTCGGAGCATCTGTTCTTACTGCAAGAACATCATCAGCAGCTTCATCAGTAACATCACAACCCTCACCTGTATATGTATAGGTCTGTGCAGCAAGGAACTTCTTTCCACTATCCGTACATCCACCAGAAATCTGAAGAGCGCCATTTTCATCTAAGGTAACAGCTTTAAGATGATCTATACCACAACATCCAAAAGCAGCCCAGGAGGATTGTTCAACTAAAGGATTCCCATCAGCATCAAATTTAAAATCAAACTGAGCATCAGGATGATCAGCCGTATCAAATTTATAGCTTTTCCCTGTTTCTCTATCTTTCATAACAACATCATCTTGAAAATGCAAGATAAGAGAACCCTCAGCAAATTGAGTAAACCCATCTGCAGGTTTGAAAACATATCGTGCACCATATCCTAAAGTCGGATCAGTATTTT
>JAHFJQ010000089.1 GCA_023245755.1 archaeon
TTCTTCTTACACAAGCACAATGGGAGAGAGAATATCAAGATACTTACGATTATGTGCTTTGTGATCGAAGTATTGTAGATAACTACATTTATGCAGTGGAAGCATACAAAAAAGAAGAGCAAGTCTTACCAACATGGCTAGAACCTTTTGTATTACATCATGCAAAATCGTACAATTACCTCTTCAAAACTCCTGTCTCTGCATATGGTCTCATTGATGATGGTGTGCGTTCTATAGATAGGACTTGGCAAAAAGATATTGACCAAAAACTCAAAGAGTATTTGAAAGAAAAGGCAGTACCGCATATTGAACTTCCCATTTCAGAATCAGAAAACTATGATGACATGATTGAGTATGCAACACGTCAAGCAAAGTTCATGGCAAATAAGATTGTAGATATGGATGTGCAGAAAAGAATCTTTGAAGAAAAATATTATTAGTTGTTTTAGAATATAGAAACATAAATTCTCATAACAGGTTTGTGTTCTAAAGTCACACAATTATCAAAATTGAGATAACGATAGCCTGAAAGAGGAATGGTTCTATTGTCCAATTGTGGAAGAAAAGCCATAGCTTCCAAAGGATCTTGAAAAGCTCCAAGGCGTACAAATCTGCCGGCAACGGTTTCTAAACTTTCGACAGCAACACTTCCACAAAAACCCATAATACTTCTTTTGAAAAGACGTGCCCCTCGGCATATTCCTTCTTCTTCAGCAAGGTCCACCTTTGGATCTAGATTTCTTCTTCCCATACGATAAAATACCTCATGAACGCTTGGACCTGAATATATCTGCTTTGCTCCGGGTAAAACTTGTAAATGCATACATTCTGTAAAAAAGCAAGATTATATAAACATTTTGTAGGCAGTGTAGGACTATGAAAAAAGCAATAGCTCTCTTAAGTGGCGGTATTGACAGTCCCGTAGCCATTGCTCTTTTACAAAAGAAATTAGAAATCATTGCAATACACTTTCACCAAATGCCTCTCACAGATGAACAAGAGATAGAAAAAGTAAAACGTTTACAAAAACAATTGCAGGTAAACAAACTCTACCTTGTTCCTTTTACACCTGTCCTCAAAGAATTGGTTTCAAAATGCGAGCATAGGTATTACTTTATTCTTTCAAAGATTGCTATGCTTAAGGCAGCCGAAATGATTGCAGAGAAAGAAGGTGCAGAATTTCTGATTACTGGAGAAAATCTCTCTCAAGTCTCTAGTCAAACCTTAAGTAACCTTGTCTCCATAACTACGCCCATAAAGAAAGTGATTCTAAGACCTTTGCTTACCTATGATAAAATAGAAATTATTAAGCATGCAGAAAAAATTGGAACCTTTGAAATATCTAAAGGACCAGAAGTATGTTGTCTTCTTGGTCCACAAAAGCCTGCAACACGTTCTGATCCAGAAAAAATGCAAAAGGAACTAGAAAGAATAGAATGTATGCTTCTTCTTGAAGAGTCTCTCAAAAATGCAGAAGTAATAATTCTATAAAAAATAAGAAAAAGCCTCTGCCGCGATTTGAACGCGGGACCTCTTGCTTACCAAGCAAGTGCTATACCAGGCTAAGCCACAGAGGCAATCCTTTTGTAGATTTATCGATGCTTTATTAATGTTTTGGGCAAGCAGAAAGTATAAAAAGAAAAAAGAACTTACACTCTTATGAAAAAGGTTTTTGTCCTGTTCTGTATGCTTTTATTATTACTATCAGCCTGTACTGTAGATACCCCAGAAAAAAACCCTTCTTTAAAGGGAACACTCTTTCAAGACAGGGGAGATGATACCTCTTCTAGTGATGATACAGAAGATACAAGTAGTGATCAGACAAATGGTCAAGAATATACAAAAATTTATGTTACCGTAGTAATGCATAGTGAACAACCCACGAACGATGAGTCTTCTTCTTCAGAATATTATTATCCCGATTATTCCTCATCTGAAAGCACTTTTAATGATGCAAGGGCAGGCCTACTTGACATGGTAGAAATGTTAAAAGAGGAACAAGTAAAGTTTGACTTCCAGCCAGACTCTAATTTCTTAGAAGCGGTAAAGAAATATGATTCAGGAACAGATGATACTGATGGAGAGAATATCCTCAAATATATAGTTAGCCAGGGTTTTGAAATTGATGCACATCATCATCCTTCCTTTGGATATTCTTATGCGGATGTTGCCTATTTAGACAAAGAACTTACGGGTACAGATTCTGGAGTTATAGGTGGTTTTATTTTTTATCCTATAGAAGATTCTGAACTTGAAGAATATTCTCAACCTATTCAAGGTACAAAGTATTCCTACACGTGGCAGCCAAAAATTCTTTGGGGTGGGGGAGTTGCAGGTCATCAAACAATAGATGGTATTAGTGATGTAGAGATCTCTGGTATATGGAGGCCAAAATCAGCAGAAGACTTTTTTGATGACAAAGAAGGAAATCTCCCTGATGTAGGTTCCTATGTTGATGATAAAGAAGGAGTCTTAGATCTTCTTGAAAAAGCAGATGCAGGAGAATTAGATCCAAGTAAGATGTACACAGCAAACCTTATGAATAATCATAGGAGTATTGATGGAAGCGGTTCTGAAGATGAATCGTATATTTCTAATCTGCAACAAGACATAGAAGAAATTAAAGCTGCAGATACAAATAACCGTATAGTCTGGGTAACAATCACAGAAGCGGTAGATATTTGGGAGCAAGACTACAATAGTGAACCAAATCTCTATTATGCAGATGGCTATACTGGATTCTAATACTCCACGAGATAAAACTTTAAAAAGCCAAAATACTCCTTAAGCTTATGGGAAAAGAGCCTATTCAAGAATTAAAAGAAGATCTTCAAAAAATTCTTCCTCTTTTTGATCAATTACGTATAGAAATTAATGCTTCACGACAAAGTTCTGCATCTGACAAAGTAGAAGAAATTAAAACGCAATTAGAAGAATTAAAGAAAAAAGTCCATGCAAACTTTCATTGGATTTCTCCACAGAAGCAAGAGCAAGTCCCACAAAAGAAACCTTCTTTCTTTAGCTTGAAACGATAATTACCGAAAGGGGAGTCCGTACTTTCCAGATGCAACACGCATTGCTTCTTCACCTTGAATAATACGGCTATGTTCTAAGAAATGGCTGTAGCGAATTGCTCCATAAAGATTTTCTAAAGGGAGGTGCATACGTTGTGATACTTCATCGCAGGTTCTCCAAAGCCCATCAAGAAGAACAGAGATATCTCTTTGCATAATTCTTTTAAATTCCCCTGTAGGAGGAATAGCAACAAAACCCACTAAAGGAAATTGTTCCATGAGAACTCTTTTTGTGCTTTCCAAGTCTAGACCTTCAGCAGTAATAGAAAACTCACCTGTAGGAAGTGTTACAAGAGTAACGCACTGTACTGGCCTAAAGTAATGAGTTTCCTGAAATCTTCGTAAATCTTGTTGAAGTCTTGGTCCCCTATGGTAAGTTTCTGTTTCTTCTGGAAGAAGAGAAGAAAGCCCTTTTGTACTATGCCCTAGTACAGTAATATAACAAAAAGGATTTGCACGCCAAATTGTAAAAACGCCATCCTGTGTAAAAGAGAGTCTATCCATTATTTATGATCAACTCTTTTTTTAAAAATAATGCGGGGAAAGGGATTTGAACCTTTTCGTAAACATTGGAAAACCAACATTCATCTCGAACCCACTAAGGGACAGGATATCTTAACCGACTCTGCCTTCAGAGTCTGTCCAATTGTGGAAATCCTTAAGTCCTGCGCATCAAGTCCCATGATATAAAATATCAAAGTTTGACCAGGCTTTGCTATCCCCGCATATATTCAGAAAAATCCTATATTTCTTTATAAATCTTTTCCTTAGAAATTCTTTTTGATGGGCGGTTAATAGCTAGTTCTAGTTTTACAGCCTTTAAAACTTCACCTTCAAAACCAATATTGTCCCTAAACTTACAGAGATTTTGTCTTTTAGCGCTAATATTAAAATAAAGGCTTCTATTTATTTGTCCATCTTTACTGATGAAGATTTCATTATTTAATTTAATCGAGCTACATTCAATTCCAAATTCATTAAATATATTTTTAACCTCCTGAAGAAAAAGAGATCCTGAAT
>JAHFJQ010000090.1 GCA_023245755.1 archaeon
TGAATCTGTCATCAAATATCTCAGAGAAGAAAAGAACTACAGCCTGCATCACTGTGCAGAAATTTTAGGAAGGAATGAGAAAAACCTTTGGCATGCATACCACAACGCAACGCAAAAAGTGCCTGCTCCAATACGTGGAGAGGCTTCTTCAGTTTTTGTGCCACTGGATATTTTCTCTGATGAAACACTGAGTCCACAAGAGGCTCTTGTCTTCTATCTGCGAGAGACTGAGCAGATGACTTTGCACCAGATAGCGAAGCTGCTGCTTAGAGATGATAGGACGATTTGGACAGCATACACACGAGCGAAAAAGAAGTATGGTACAAAAGAATAAGGTTGGAAAAGTACACAGGAGGCAGCTTGAATTAGTGCAAGCTCTGGAGTATACCAGAAAACTTGGCCAGGCTGTACAAAGTTATAGTTTCCAACTTGAATCTGCATACTCAGAAGGAAGAATCTCCTACTTAGATTACAAAGAAAGAAAACAAAGAATCTTCCAAGATAGAACTGCTGAAGACTGGATTAGATACTATGGTGCATGTATTAGCTTCTATGAAAAAGAACTTGCACGTGAACAAAAAAAGACTGTAGAAGAAAATCCTAGACAAATCCTGTCTGTATTCCTCCTGCTTCTTTTCATGACCTTGATCGGACTTACTGCCTATACTAGTTATGACACGATGATTGGACTGGTTACAAATAGCTCCGTTGAAAATGTTTCTATTACCGACAACACTGAGAATGTAAATCAGTCACAAAGTGTAGAAGGACAAAATGGATCGGAGAATACCGAAAGCGCAGCAGATATCCCTAATGAAGGAATTGGAATTGCACCTGGAGCGACTATCTTACCTGAAGAAATCATTATCAATGATACTACAGAGACTCCTCTAGAAATCAATACAACCTTGATAGAACCAAGTATCATCCCAGATAATAGTACAGAGAAAGAAAATGTTACTCACAAACCTACGAAGGAACAAATCGATAACTTGAGAAAAGAAATACTGCTCGAACAGAATGTCTCTTCTGTAGAACCAATACTAGAAAATCATGAAGAATTGACACAATATGGTGCTATCCTTGGACAAAATGTTTTATGGAGTAAACGAGTTAGCCTTACAGAAGAGGGACTAGTCAGCGTGGATATTCCAAATACTGCTCAATTAGTTTCTATAAGAGAAGTCACCAATACTGGAGAGGAGGAGATTCCATTTAGTAAAGTACAAGTGAATAGTTCAGAGGGCATAAGTCCTTTAGAAAGCACAAGCTTGGGCTCAGGTACTGTTGTCCCTCTTTCCTTCTTCGGAGGATTGTTTGATACCATTAGCGAACTCTTCCAAAGAATATTTACTATCACAGGATATACGACACTGAGTCCAGAAGAGGCTTCAGAGAATGTTACTTTGATTATTGAAGAACCTGCACAAGAAATTGTTATCGACTACTATACAGAAGCACCTGTTGCAACAGAAGAAAGAACAGAGTTTGGAAAGAGAGTTACTATTAGCTCCGATATACATTACGAAAATATCCTGAGCTTTACCAAGATTCCTGAAGCTGAAGAGGCAGGAATCGAGTTATACTGGATTGTCAATGGAACACGACAAGAATTTGCGTACACTGCCTATGATCTGAATAATAATGGAAAAATGGATTATATTGAATGGGTCACGCCACACTTGTCTAATGAGACTTTTGAAATAGAGTTGACTATCTTGAATGTCCAATCTTATCCTGTAGTAGGAGGGAACTGGAGCGTGAGCTTTAACACCACAGGAATTGCTCCTCTACGAATTAGAGCATACAATGGAACAACATGGTCAGATGTTACTGAGGATAAAGACTTGAAATTCCTTGCAGTACAATGTGGCGGAATACAACAAGACTCTACATGGATAGGAGAGAATAGTACTGTGCTTGTAGACAATTATACTTGTGCAAACCTCAGTAAAGAAACGAGCAGGGTTATTACTAGTGGTGTACATACACTGGAGTTCATGACAGTAGAGGATGTGCACTTGATTAGCAACAATGGAACGGCAGATGCAAACCTTACTGCAACACTGCAAGTACAAGATGCTGAATTCCTTTTCTGTGGTGCAGCTGGGCCAATGGGATGTCCTTTCACTAGTAATGCACAGATTACGATTAGTGCTGCAGATAATGAAATTGGCTCCTGTACTGGACTTAATAGTGATAGTTTGCTTGCAAATGATGTCTCCAATGCTACTGCAAGAGTTTGTAACAATTTGAGTTATGCTCCTACGAATAACCAAATTAAGACAACTGTAGAATTCAAGGTACCTAAAGATGCAACAGCAGGAAGTAAGTCTACAGTTATTGTCTACCAAGTACTTCCAACTTAAATTAATGGACGAAGAACAAAATAAGGATACTCTTTTATGGTTTCTACAGTATCTGAGACAATGAAAACTGTGTCTTGAGGGATATGGTCTATTTCTTTTATTTTAAATCCATACTCATACTCTTTTAGCTCTGAGTAATCAATATCTTTTTCTTTGTAAATATTTACTGTACATCCACGTTTCATCATTTTTAATCCTGCTTTTATGGAATTATTATCTTGTAAAATAAGGATGACGTGAGAGTCTTTGGTTATAGGAAGTCCACCTGGTCCAGAGATCTTTTCTGTGAATACATAGCCCTTGTTGTTAAAAATCTCCACGGAAATATCTTGATCAGGATCTTTGAGCTTTACTTTTGCTCCGGTGTGCTCTACAACATATGCACCTACTTCTTTTTCTACTTCTTGTGAAGAGTATGGAAAGTCCTCCATTCTTTGACAGGATATTCTGAAGGTTCCTTGCTTGTATGCTTTGAGACATTCTTTCTTTATTACTTCTATGTCTTGAGGAATTTCTATACCATAAGAATACGAAGCTATGCCAAAGACATGATCTAAGAAAGGCACTTGCTCTTGTGTGTCAATGATCATACGTCCTCGGATACGCCAGACTTTATTGTACTTGATAGTATGTTTCTTTAAAGCATCAAGAATATTCCTTTGTAAAGCTCGTTCAAAGACAATTCTATTATTTCCCTTTAATGCAAGTTCTCTGTAACGAATGATGATCATGGATTTTTGAGATAAAAAGAGCTTTATAAGGGTGTTGCTTTAGATTTAACGCATTCTCTTTAAGGCTGTAAAACTAAATACATCATACTTAATGCCTAAGAACCTTACTAAACTTCGCGCCTTTTTCTCTCCACCAACGTAGGTGAAGGCTTTTTGAACATTTCTTTCAAATCTCCACTCTTCAAGGCGAGGAAGTTCTTTTAGCAATAATGCGACTTCTTCTTTTTTTGGAGCTTTAAAACCTGCAGACATAAACCTTAGACAAGCAAAAAGATTTCCTGGATGCCCCTTGTATCCAGTAGGATTTAGTCTTAACTGTTTCTTTTTTATGTCCCCTAAAGCATGAGGTAGAGATTTTGTATGAGCTAAAAGATTTTTTGAAAGGTATTTCTTTAATGGTATAGCAAAGCCATTGAGTGTAAATGCTGCATTTTGCTCTAAATTTTTTATAATGCTTTTTTCATTAGACATATGAATGTCTAAGAACAAATACTCCGCAGTGGTTTTTGGTTTGTCTACTAATTTTTTTCTTAGAACCACTTCTTCTTTTCTTCTTATTCTTCCAAATCGAAATCTTTTTTTACGTAAATTATTCACAAATTTGTCTACGTTTCCAACGTATACTAAATCAAAATCTCTTTGAGGCAGGTTTTTCTTAAATATTTCAAAATACACTGCATTTCTCGCTGCACCACCAATTACCCACACCTGAGAATGTTTAGGGATAGCACTAATTACTTCTGATAGAATCTCTGCTATTTTCCCTTCTCTAGAAAAAGTTCTCGCTTCTATATTTGAAATTTTTGTTGGCATTCTTCTTTTTAAAATATTTCAGCTAAAAAAGCTTTCCAGTAAGCTTTATAAAGCCCTTCCGTCCCAAAAAAGAGTATGGTAAAGAAGGTCATTAAAGAGTATAAGGATCAGAAACCTTACCAAATAGCTCCTGCTCCAGATGTCTCCCATTTACCTAAAGTAAAAGGATATGACTTTGA
>JAHFJQ010000024.1 GCA_023245755.1 archaeon
ATCAAACGGCCTTGATCCATAAGATCAGCGTAGAAATCTAAACCCTGCCTACTTTCTCTTAATGCCTCCCTTATACGAGTTCTCCCAGAATAGGCAAACTCCACATAGTAGGAATATCCCACATATCGATCCATATTTGTATCTAATGAGGAAACTTTTCTTCCGTCCTGATATCTTGGTGCCCAGAGACCAAGAGCTTTTCCTCTTGTAAATAGAGTCCACTCTTCTTTGCCATCAGCAAAATCGGAATAAAAACATAAGTGAAGTACGTTTTTTCCAACCTGGATACCTTTTTCTAAGCGATCCGGAATTGCAAGAATAAAAGGAGCAGGGCAATCAATATCTTCATTATCAAAAGCAACTACTTGACCAGGAATGATGTTCAGTTGAGATAAACTGCAGTCTACAGAATTTCTTATGGCTTGCATATTTTGTTTTTTATGTCTCTCTTTAAAAATGTTGTTCTTAACCTATCATACTGGTCTTTATCATTTCTTTACAAGAGCATTCTGTGTGTTGAATTTTAGGAATGAGTTCTTTGAGTAAAGTCTTTACTTTCTCCGCGTTCTCATGCATTACTTTCAATACTTCTGTAAGTGTCACTGGTTCTCTTGTATCCATAAAGCAATCATAGTCTGTACTCATTGCAATAGAGGCATAACACAATCCAGCTTCTCTTGCTAAGACTACTTCTGGTACAGTGGACATGTTAATGATATGTGCATTCCAAGAACGAAACATATGCGACTCTGCTTTGGTAGAAAACCTTGGACCCTCAATAGTAATTACTGTTGCATTTCTATGGGCAATAATTTTTTGCGCATCTGCGGTCTGACTGAGAAGTGTTCTTAGCTTTGGGCAAAATGGTTCTCCCATGGGAATGTGGCAGACTTTATTTGTATCATAGAATGTTTGTGCGCGTTTTGTGGTGCGATCAATGAATTGATCAGGAAAGACTAAATGGCCTGGAGCAATATCTTCACGTAGCGAACCCACTGCAGTTGTTGCAATGATGTGGGTACATCCTACTTCTTTTAGAGCCCAAATGTTTGCACGGTAGTTTACGTTACTGGGCATAATTTGGTGTTTTTTTCCATGACGAGCAAGGATTGCAACATCTACCCCGTTCAATTTCCCTTGTGTGATGGATGAAGAAGGGTGACCATAAGGTGTGACTATGTCTACTATCTCATAATTTTCAAGAAGTTTGGGATCATCTAGACCAGAGCCACCGATTATTCCTATTTTTATCATAGCTCTTTTTTTATTTGGATATTTAAAAGAATTATTGTATTAAACAGATAGAAAAGAATAACGAAAAGCCCTATTACTTGAGAATTTGTGGCCTTTCCAAATCCTCAAACACAGCGTTCATATCTTTCTTTAAGGATATTACTGGATGAAAATAGAAGAGTGAACGAGAAAGATGATCTCCAATAATATAGACTTTAGGAATTCCTTTTTCCATTGATAATGCAAGAGCAGCTCCTAACTCAACATGGGCTCCCGTACTTCCTTCTTTATTTGAGAGGAGAATAAAGACATCACAATTTCTTACATTTTTAAGATCCTCTTTTGCATACCTTTTTGAAAGGACTTTATTTTGTTCATACGGTTTGACTGATTTATGTTTTGTCCAATCACCAGAGATTTTATATCCTTTCTTTTTGCAGAGTATCTGTAACTCTGTTACTGCTTCCCTGTCCGGGAATGCGGCTGCAATATACACTTTCATCTTTTTCTCATATCATAAAAGATTTAAAAAAGCTATGGGCTAAAAAAGACTAAAATGCCTTTCTATAGCAAAACATTAATATAGTTCTTTTTCTTTCAAACAACTATGGGAAATATCAAATCAGGTAATGTCACACTCATGGTTTCCAATATGGATCGTGCAGTTAAGTTTTACACAGAGGTATTAGGGTTTCCTTTGAAAGAGCGTTATCAGAATGAATGGGCAGAAGTTTCTGGACCAGGAATTTCTATTTGTTTTCACCCAATGAAGGGAAGTAAAGGCCATGGAAGTATGTCTCTTGGCTTTCAAGTAAAAAATATTAGAGAACTTGCTGCTGAACTAGAAAGCAAAGGAATCTCAGTCAAGATTGTTGATGAAAGTTACCTTACCCTTGCACAATTTAGTGATCCAGATGGAACACCGCTGTACTTTGCTGAAATGAAAAAGTAAGGCTTATAAAGTCTTTTCTAATTTTCTAACCTTACGGGGCTGTAGTATAATCTGGCATTACAATCGCCTCCAGAGCGATTTATTCGGGTTCAAATCCTGACAGCCCCACTTCCTTATTTATTTGCCAGTATTACCGCAATAAAAATCAGAATTATGATTACAAGCAAGACTACTGCAGGTTGAGGTTTAAACCAAACATCATCTAAAAATCTGAGTACAATATTCTTTTTTTTCATTTGAGTATCCATATTTTCCACCTTATAGCAATATTTATTGCAACTATGAAAGAAAGAGCTAAACAAAATTGAACAATATAGGTACTTTTTAACAAAAATTGCCAAAAAGTATTCAGCTCATTCACTGTAACTATAATGGTTATTAATGAGATAATAACTATATAAATTTTTGGTCTGTTTTTGAGTGCTTCTAAATAAGCCATACTTTCTTATCCCTTTTTTGCCTTCATAAAGCTTGTCGAGAAAAAACTGAAAATCCTTCAAAACGTTACGACACCTTCAGGAGTTGCAGAAGACTGTTGGATTGATGTTTGCTCTCCATTTGTTGTAAATGGAACGCTTATACTAAAATCAGGAGTAAGCGTATACATATACCACTCTTCTTTAAACTCTAAGATTTGCTCTGTTGTGCCTATAATAGTCATTGTTCCCTCTCCAGTTTGATACACAAAAGAGTACTTCTCTGCTTCAAGAGAATATTTTTCTAGATACTGATCAAAGCGTTTTTCAAAGTCTGCTTGAAAATTATTTTGTGAAGCTTGCTTTGCAGAAAGTGTTGCTGCAAGCTCAATAGCGTAGCGCTGTTGCTCTGCTTGCTGATAGGTTTCAAAAACCTGAATTTCTTTTTCTCCAAGATATAATGACTCTCCCCCAGGTGTTTGTTTTCCCACAGAACCATAAAAAACAAAGACTGCTATGATAAAAGAGAAAGAACAGATATACAAAAAAACAAGAGCTCTTTTATTCATTGATACACCTTCAATTGTACAAGCACGGTTTCCTGCGGATCAAGTGTTGGCAAGGTCATATTTGTTTGCTGAGGACCTAGACCATAAAGAATATCTGGAGGATAACAAGAAAAGATTTCTTCTTCTTTGTAATATGCTTTGATTTGCCAATATTTCCCATAAATGGGACTAAGATAATCATTTATTTGCGTATATAACTCTTGATCACAAGCAAGGCCATCAGTGAGCCATTTATCCCAAAGTATTCCTTCAAATAAAGAAGGATCTTGTACTTCTTGATAGTTACGAGGCATATATGCAATGAGTTCTCCAAAACTGTAATTTTCTACAGAAAGCTTTAAGGTATTTTCTAAGTCTGTGCCTAAGAATTTTGCATCGAAAGGGGCAATAGTCGTTCCACTTTGTAAGGAACTTTTTGCACGATCTAGGCTCCAATTATAATCTGCAGAGACTAAACTCAGTGCAATAACGCCTATGATGGTGATTACTATCGCAAAAGGAATTTCTATTCCTAAATCCTCAGTCTGGGCTTTTTTATTTAGCATGGAGGCTCCTCAAAAGTAAACTTTAGTGTTGCTGGTTCTTTTTCTTCTCCATTGTAGACCCAGGTTGTTTTGTTTATGGAGTATGGATCGTAGATACTCTCACCAATACTTTTTCCATTAAGAGTAAGTTTCATTTTTTCCGTGATGAAAGAAAAACAACCCTCAAGAGTTTCGTTTGTAAATTTATTGAAGTCTATTGTTCCAGGAATACTTTGTTGTGTTTGTGGATCGGTGTATGTTAAGCATGGCCCGTAGAGTATTTTTGCAATCATGATTTCTTGTATGGCCGTATCTGTACATTCTATCTTCCCTGTCTGGTAGTTTGCAAAGGCACTATGCATGTAAAGAAAAATAAAAGCAAGAAGAAACATTGCTGCTATGAAGTAGACACTTTTGTATCCTAAGACTGATTGACCTTTAGACATGTTTTTCCACCTTTATTTGTTGTGAATCCTGTTCTTTTGTTAGAGTCAGATTGTAATAGGTGTAGCCATCAAGAAGGCCGTCTGTTTTTGTGGCCGTTATTTTCTCTTCTTCTACGTTTACTTCGTATAATGTTTTTAATGCATAGTCATATTGAATATTTCCCGGAGCAGCTTGCAGCGTTTCTACAAGAACTTTGAGATCTTCTTGTGCATAAATTTTATTGACGTTGGAAAGAGAATCAAAATTTGCAGATACAGAAATAAGAATTCCTGCAACAAGAATACCTAAGATAGCTTCAAAAGTAAAAAAGAATTGATGCTCTTGCCCTTTTTTGTTCATAGATTAGTCCAGAGAGTGTACGTTTAAAAATATTGTTGTTAGGCTATCATAATTTCTTGATCCGAAGTGGTTTGTGTTTGCGTACACGAAGCAAGACTTGCCATATCATAGGAAGCATCTACGAATGCAAGACTAGAACTGGTTTTTACTAAATTTTCTGAGATCGTTATTTGGCTTGTTGTTTGTTGTGTGCTTGAAAGGATAATCGTTTCTTTACTTGGAGATATGACAATATCGTTAAATTTTGTGTAACCTTGTCCTGAGACTGGAACATACTCATAGTTGTATGCATATATGTCTGAAGAAAATCCACTTATCTTTGTGTTTGCAGGACTGGAAAGAGTTGTGGTATATATCTCTTTGCCTGTACTTAAATCGAGTAGAGTTACAGCATTTTCTTTGAAATGAAGGGCATATTTATTTCCTTGGAAAAAAGTCCAGTCTATATCACAAGCACAGTCATCTCTTTTTTCTGTACAGGTATTATATGTGCTTACGAGTGCGTCTGTTGCATCTACTGCAAGCTTTTGTTCTTGCGTGACACAGCCTTGTACAGAACAGAACTCTATATCATTTCCTGTTCTCACTAAGTACAAGGTGAATATACCATTATCTGGGCCTTCTCTATAGACTCCGGCACCGCATTCATGATCAGAAAAAGAAATGTCTTTTGTTGCTTCACTGGTGAAGGGATAGCAAGCTAAGGGATCCTTGATACATGCATCTTCATAGCCATACTCATAGGATCCATCACACACACAGAGGCAGTCTTCACTACCACAGCTTTCTGGAACTTGAATTTTTCCATCACAAGATTGTCCATCCCACGTTGCTCCTATTACACCTTGGTTTGTATCAAAATCTTTTCCTCCACTAAAAGAAACAAGCACGTATCCATCGGGAAGAAAATAAGCCATAGAAGTACTTTCTTTATCTTTAAGATATTCGATCTTTGCAATGAGTGCATCAAAACTATCTTGCGTTTTTGTGGTTGTTGCATACCACTGTAAGCCTATTGCAAGAAGAATAGAACCTATGAGCACGCCAGAGAGGGTTCCCACAACCCAATTGAGCTGAATATCCTGCCCCTTTTTGTTGAGAATAGTCATTTTGATGAAAGTGTTTTTGTCGCTTCACTTAAGTCCGTGTTTAATCCTGAAGAGACTCCTGTAATACTATTTACAAAAGAAATGATTTGGCCACGAAATATTAATGCCACAGCAATAAGAACGATTAAGAGCAGAATAAGAACAATGACTGTCTCCATTGTGAGTTCACCTTTTCTTTTCATAGAGAACAAGAAAGAAGAAGAATATTTAAAGGTTTTTACTCGGTAGTACTTTCAGGGCAATGCGTTTGGTAACTTTCCCCGATTAAGTCTGTACAACTACTTCCTTTTGCTGCTGCAATATCCTCTGGGAAACCAGGCTCATTCCAAGCATTTTCATCATGTGTTGTACAATAAAACTCACATTTAGAATCATACAATGCAATTTTTTCAGAACTAATAGAGCCTACATCTTCTGTTTGGCCAAATAGATTTGTTAAACCACCAGTAAAGAATAAGGCAATAACAATGAGAGCGATTAATGCAAGTACTGCAAGAATAATAAAGTTTAAAGAAATATCCATCCCTTTTTTATTTAATCTCACCATGTTTTTACTCTTAAGAGAGTCAGAGATATTTAAAGCTTTCTATGATTCTTTGTCTGTATTCTTATTTATTCTGAGACATAATATACATTTGGATCAAAGCCATTATTATTGAGATCAGGAATGGTATTTTCTATCTCTGCTGGAGCCAGATTTTGGAAATACATTTGTCCTTCTACAAGATTATTACAAGTTGTTGTACTGGAACCTGTAGCATACTGTGCTGGACATTTTATTTCTAAGAAAGGGTAAGAGTCTGCGTTAAAATCCGCTATTCTAAACGTACATGCCGGATTTAATTGATATTCTTCTTTTTCTGCGATTATTTCTGCACCTTGTTCATAGGTTGCATCAATGACTCCGGAATCAGACATCTGTACTGTGTTCGTATTACTATTGTACACTTCTCTGATCTTTGCTTTTGTTTCTGGAGTAAGATCATCAAAAAGAACGGTGAAGGAGAAAGCATCTACACCACATATGTAGCCCCCATTCCATCGTGTTCCAAAAAGCGTTGTAGACTCTCCAGACTCTCCTGTTGCTTGTGAAAGCCAGTAAAATGTTCCGGAGGGAGCAAAGGTATTTATTGGAGTTGTTGAAGAACTGTCCTTATTGCAATACTTTGAACTATCTGCAAGGAAATCAACGAAGGGTGCTGATTTGCTTGCTTGTTCATCCGTTAAGGTATACACTTGATTATAACCTAGATTTGAAACATCTGTGAGACGATGTTCTATAAGATCAGTGAGTAAACAATACTGAGTATCACTTATTTTATATAACTGAGGAGCGGCTCGCAAATAATATCCATAGGAATAATCATCTTCTGTTCCAATAGTTTGTTTATCTCTGTAGAAACCAAAAGTGTAATCATCTCCACTTTCACTTCCCGCTTTGTTTGCACGTTCATCTTTCCAAATGACATACCAGTTATTTGTTGCAGCATAAGAAGGACTCCATTGCGTTTCTTTGACTTCATCATCAAGCCCTTTTATGAAATACTGTTCTGGAAAAATACAACCTAGTTGTTCTCCTGTATCTGTTATTTGTACTGCAAATAATCCTAATTCATAGGATTCTTGTTGTGTGTACAGAGGAGCATCACCCGTATCATATGCTGTTACAGTAAGAGTACTTTTCCCATTGTGAATAGAGAGATACTGATCATTAGATACTACACCAAAACTAGAAGTAGAACAAAAACAATTACTTGCACTTTCAGGATTCACTTTTTCGTCATATTGACATTTCCCTACTTGTTCAAGCAGATCCTTTTCTGCGGCTACAGTATTTTGCTTTGCTTCTTCTGTAGCAGTCTGTTCTCCAAAAAAGACCTCATTAAAAATGTCTGTAATTTGGCTACTGGAATCACCCATGAGAGCAAAGAATACTAGAAGGACTACAAAGATCACAATGACTACTAAAATTCCTGAGACTGCTGTTTTTGGTGCATCCGTCATATTATCTTCCTAAAAATGTGTCTGAAAAGTAATTTATTCCCTCAATAATCTTTTCTTTTATTTGTCCTGAAAAGACGATGATTACAAGCACTACGACTAAACCAATGATTATTATTGCAATCTGTTCCCATGCAAGTTCTGCTTTTTTACTCTTCATTATGGACCTCCTGGGCCGTAAGCAACACAGTCACTATTATCATTCTCACTAGTTACATAATACGTTCCGCTTGCACCGGCTACACCAGCAGCAGTAATTATGGCTGCTTTTGTTCCTATTAGTCCTATTGCAAGTTCTGAACCAGCGATAATTGCGGATACACCAGAAACACCTCCAGTGTACACAGCTACTCCCGTTCCTGCCGTAGCTACGGCAACGACTACAGCGCCAGCAGCAACAGCAGTTGCAATTCCTATCTCTTTCCAATACCCGGCATCAAAATTAGGATTTTCTGTGATCAGAATTTTGTCCCCTTCTTCAGAAGGAATTTGATCATCGTAATATAATATGTAATACAACTGCCCACCTTCAAGTTTGAGATTAGAGATTGCAGAATCCTCACTAGATTTATCAAAACAGATACTTTGTCCTTCCGTATTTGTTTCTAAATACGCATAATCTGATTTCTCTCCGCTGACAGATTGCCCCCTATTATGAGTTAAGGTATATGCAATAAAATTGGGTAAGGTAATATCCTCCTTAGGAGTGAAAGAATAGACTGGGTAGATTTCATCTGCAGAACTACCCATATCACAAGTATTCTCTTTATACATCCACCAAGTATCCCTTGTAAGATCTGCTAGCTTTGCGGTGTCTACAGAATCTTCTAAAGTTTCTAAAGAACATAAGGAAGGCATTGCTGAGAAAACCCCTCCAGAACACTTCACTGTGTTTGTCAACCAACACCCCGTTTGCACTGCTGTTTCTTTTGTGAGTAAATCTCCCTGTAACGCAATAATAATTCCTATAAACATTGCTAAGAAAACTAATCCTAGAACTGATGCAAAGATTGCTCCCCATGGAGAACCCTCTTCCCCTCTCTTAAACAAACGCATTTTTTAAACCCACTATGAAAAGCATGACAACTACAAGTAATACAATTGCTGCAATAAAGATCACGATTGTTTTTAATGCCATCTTTTAGACCTTCCCTACTGCAAGCGCAAGTAAGTTGAATGCAAAGATTGTAATTCCTGCAATGAGTATGTATAACACTGTGCCTCTAAATAAGTTTTTCCCTAAAGTGTATTCTTCATTGAGTTTGTCTACACCATTTTCAATGCCATTTGCATGAATAGTTAAGACATAGCCCATCTCCACCACATAAAGACCAACAATGATCTGTAGAAAATAAGGAGAGATGAGCTTTTCTAAGGGGAAAATATTTGCAATTCCAGATGCACCAGATAATAATGAACCAGCTGCGTCTCCACCGGTTGCAGTACCTAAAGATGTGGATAAAGACCCAATAATGGTAGTAATCATTGCACCAATACCTACAACAATTCCTGCAATGAGAGGCGTTAAGAAAGAAACCTGAGATTTTATCGAAGAGGTGATTTCTGAGAGAAGATCTTTTAATCGCTCAGAAACTTTGTAAATCCGATCTAAATATTCTGCAATACTTAACAAAGCCTTAGAAACAACCTGTGGGCCTTTTCTTGCAGACTCTACAAGCACTTTCATTGTGCTTTCGATCAAGGATGAGGGATATGCAACTATCGCCCCGTTCTTTTCATTAAAAATGGCATCCTGAAGATTCATTCCCAGTCTTCGAATGTTGTTGTCTACAATAGAAAGGAATTTTCCGGTTGGAGTTCCTGATAAACCTTGAGCTACTTTTCCGAATGCCATCTCTGCCGGCATACCACCCCCAATACGATTTCCTAGCTGGAAAATTGCACCACGAAATTCTGTTTCGAGTTTTTGTGTTTCTTCTCGAATCTTAATGAGTTTATTTGATTTTGTTTGATAATAGACACTGAGCGCCAGAGCGAATCCTAAGGGCACAAATAAACTGAGCATCGTTGCACCTAAGCCAAATGGACCGACCACTACGCCTGTGTCTGTTGTTCGATAATCAAGAAGAAGAATATTATCTGTAATATATACTTCTGCTGTAGGGTCTATCCAGTGAATAATAAGAGGAGAAAAACCTATGATCATAAAAATGAAAAACACTAAAATTGCAATAAACTTCGGTTCTATAAGCATGTTTCCTACTTTGAATTTTCTCATATCCTCAAATTGAGGTAAGGCACTAATGTCGGCTTGTGCATAGCCAATGGGACGCTTTGCAAGAAGCACATAGCCAAAGTAAAAAACAACAAAGGGAAGGAGGATGTTATAGAGAAGACCAATATGATACCACTTCACTCCTAAAAAAGAACCCATCAAAGGAAGAACGATTAAACCTAAAATTGGAAGAATAACTCCTAACATGTGTAAGGTTGTGATGGGAGACTTGACTTCCTGTGCATAGTGCAACATGCTATCATAGGTTCCTTCAAGAATGACTTCTAAAGACTTTTCTAGCAGTTCTACACGCCGAGGTTCAGAAGATTCATAGAGAGAAGATTCAATAAGATGAAAAGATTCTACGAAGGCAAGGTTATAGTCTTTCCAACCAAGTAAATAGTTTTCAATGGAAGCTTGAATGGTAGGGAAACGATTTGTTTCTACATCCCAGTATATTTTTCGTAAATCTAAGGCTAGGGGGTTTCCTACATGCTCGCCTGCAAATTTAATTGCATGCTCTAAATTAGAAGTGTGACGCATGTAAATAACAATGTAGAGAATACACAAGACCATTTGATTAGATGCCTGCAGGCGACGTTTCTGTGCAAGATGAATAGGATAGTTAGAAAGAGGCTTGAGTAATACAATTCCCATGGCTATCAGAAAAATTGCAGTGAATATCTGTGGTGCACCAAAGAGGAAGGAAACAAAACCAACAAAAAAACCGAGAAAGATCAAGGTGAACATGACTAAAATAGAAAGGGTATAGGCTGCTGCAGGAGCAATGTCTAAGTGCGTTGCTGCAATTGCTTCTTCCGTTTTCTTTTGATAATCTTTGTTTGTGGGAGCGAAATCAATAATAGAATGTGCAAACCTGCAGGCACGTTCATACAAGGTATTTTCTAAACGTAGAGCTTCATTTCTAAAGGTGTGATAGTCTTTGGTAAAAACCCCTGCTGAGGGCTGGTCCATAGAGGACTCAAACTGAGAACCAAGTTTAGCTCCATACTTGTCCATTACCTTTTGAAAACGAGGATCTACCTTCACCATCTTTTGTGGTTTTTATAGGAAAAGAAGTTTATATAGCTTTAGGGAGCAAACCGTTATAAATAGCAGGTTTATTTCTCCTTTTATGGATAGAACGCAATTCTTTGCAGATACACCTATTTTTGCTATGCTTCATTTAGCTGGAGAATCATCTGTATGTGTACGAAGAGCATTAGAGGAACTTGCACTTTTTGAAGAAGAAGGCGTTGATGGTGTTATTGTTGAGAATTACCATGGTCACAGTGCAGATGTTATAAGCACTCTTCGAGGAATACAAGAAAGAGGAACAGCTTTGCAGGTTGGAGTGAAT
>JAHFJQ010000025.1:0-4628 GCA_023245755.1 archaeon
TATTGTTGTGTTTCTAAAACCATATCTTTGAGTCCACATATGTAAAAATCTTTGTTTTGGAGATCTTCACCCAGGTGTTTTTGTACCCGTCCAGAGTACCCTTCCCATTCTTCCTGAGAAAGAGTTGGCCAAAAGATAAAGTTTGTATGATTCTTTTCCATGTCTTGAAAATCTTGCATGTAAAACAAATCTTCTTTTTTTCGTACACCAAAGATTAAACGAAACTTTTTCTGTGGCATCTGTGGAACATATTCCTTAATCATAGAGTAAAATGGAGCAACTCCCGTACCTGTACCAATAAACCATGCCTCATTAGAAGGAGACTCTTTTTTAAAGGTAAACTGCCCAAAAATTCCACGCATAAGCAGACTATCCCCTACTTGTACAAGTTTAAATGCCTCAGAAGCAAATCCCCCATCAATAATTTTAATACAAAGGTCAAGCTTTCCTTTCTGTGAGGGAGGACTAAGTATAGAATACGATTTAAATTTAGACATTTCTCCTTGAGATACTTTCAGCATCACAAATTGTCCTGCTTGAAAGGTAAATGTTTCAGGTATAGAAAAAGAAAGTTCAATCACGTCTCTTGTTAAATATTTCTTTGCAATGATTTTTGCATCAAATTCTTGTAGTGCCATCACTTCTTTCCAAAACTAGAGATTTTTAAAGTTTACTCATCTTTAGAAGGATTATTTTTTTCTTCCAAGATACCATTGCTTTGGATAGTCCCAAGAGAAGAGATTTTTTGGGATACATTTTGCTTCAAGAGTCAGGCTAGCAGAAGAAAAATCAGCAGAAAAAAGCAAACTTCTAGAATAAGGTGCATGAATAAGAAGCCCTTCCTTTCGTAAGGCCCGTGCAAGAAGAGGAAGGCATGCTACCGAATAATCTCTCTCAACCACACCAGCAGAAAGAACTCCCGGTTCAACAATGCAATCATAGACTTCTCTATCCTGGAGTTCATGTAAGGCCATTTTTCTCACAGGCAGTTTTCTTTCAGTTGCTTTTCTAACACTTACCTCATTGATTTCAATACCCTCCGCATCATATCCTTTCTGTTGAAGAAAAGAAAGAAAGCCTCCACTGCCACACCCAACAACAAGGATTCTTCCGGGCTTATTATTTTGTATCGTCTTAAATATACGGTCATACGTTTGTGTATGTGAAGTCCCTTCATGATGTAATGGATCCCAATCATTCCAAGAAGAAGGATGCCAGATAGGAAAGAGTGCATAATTATGAGCAATAAACTCTACATCATTATCCTTAGATTGGGAAATTTTTTCTTCCAAAGCCTCTTTATCTTGATCAAGAGGAGTCACTCTGCCTCTTGCATTTATTCTTCCAATAATATCAACTCGAAAGCAAGGCGTCTTATCTGCCCGAGTTTCAATAGTAGCAAAATTTCCATAAAGAGAACGTATCTCTCCAAGGTTATTCAAAATATCCGTAAAATCCATTGGTTTTTTTGTTAAGAAATACTTTATAAATGTTATCTAGAGTATTACAACAGTTTCAGAACTTCTTCAACGTGTCCAGGCACTTTCACATTCTCAAAGCATTTCAAGATCTTGCCCTGCTCATCAATGACATAGGTTGTACGAAAGATGCCCATATACTTTCGTCCATACATACTTTTTTCTCCCCATGCTTGATACTTTTGAATCGTCTTTTTTTCTGGGTCAGAAAGCAAAGTAAAAGGCAAGCCAAATTTCTTTGTAAATTTTTCATGAGAAGCTTCAGTATCTGCACTCACTCCGAGAACAACACCTTTTTTCTTTGTGACAGTATGAATAGAGTCTCGAAAATCACAGGCTTCTTTGCTACATCCGGTAGTATCATCCCGAGGATAAAAATAAAGAATGACCTTCTTACCTCTATACTGAGATAAAGAATGTTGCTTTCCTGTAGAATCTTTCAAGGTAAATTCCGGTGCGGTAGTTCCTTCTTTAAGCATACACAAAAGGAGTTCTAAACATTTATTAATCTTTTCCTAAAAGAGGAGAAAAAAACTCTAGGACAAAAAGAACAAAATTTTCTAAAACCCTTGCAAGACGTAAAATGAGTTTATGGTCCCCACCAATCGGTCTGACTAAAATACTTGTCGCACCATTCCTATTTGCAAAAAGCACATCGGTGAAATGAAAGTCTCCAATAACAAGAACATCCTTTGCAGAAACCTTGTATTTTTCTATGATCTCCCCAAAGAGTTTTTTGGAAGGCTTTCGTTCTCTACTCAAATAAACTTCACAACCAAGAAGAGATTCTATCACAGACTTACGTTCTCGTATCGTAAAACTATTAGAAAAACACACTACCTTTTGTTTTTTCTGTACACCTTTAAACCAATGCAGGATATCTTTTCGTATCTTCGTAGTCTCAGAATAAAAAAGAGTATTATCAATATCAAAGATCAAAAGTTTCTTTCCTTGAATCACTTTTGGATCAATTTCTGTAACATCTTTGAAGGTATATCTAGGGGATAGATCCATGAAAGATAAGTATATTAAGAAGTTTAAATACTTATTCGGTATGAACTGGCCCTTCATTCTCTGGACTGCTTGCTTCTTAGAAATTCTCACATACATCTTTCGTTTTGGTTTTGATTTTCATAGCAGAAGTATACAAAAAAAAGCTCGCCTTCCTGTACGGATACACCATATGTATGTAGGAATACTGCTTGCGATTGCAGGGTACTTTTATTCCCTTGCTGTCTTTCCAGATTTTATTTTGGGTGGCACAACAATAACGCTTCTTGATCTTGGGGTAACAATTGCTCTTTCTGATGTAATCCACCATTTTAGTATACTCCCCTTATTTCACCAGAAAGTAGACTTCCCTTAGTTGTCATTAGGAAAGGACAAAGAAGGAAAAGTATATAAACGAAAAGTATCACAAAAAGACTATGGAAATCGACACAACCAGTGTAGGAGAAGACTATGCTTTAGGATTTATTTTTGTTGGCGCAGTATATCTTGCAAGAGCAGTAGAGGAAGTAGTAACTGACCTAAGAGCAAGACCTACAAGAGACTGGCTAGACCGTTTTGAAGAAAATAGGAGATCCAGAGGCTTAAGAGCAGCTCTTGAAGAAGATCTCGCTTTAACTGTAGTCAATCGAGGGGCTCAAGCATGTGGACTAGCCTTTGAAGGCATCAGTCGTGTTGTAGACACTATAGACTATATAGAATCAAGGTATAAAGCCCAAGTTCACGTATGTTCTACTCAATAAAAGACATTTTCTAAACCCTTAGTTTTATAAATAAATCATTGGACAAAAAAGAAATGAATGAAGAACTACTCAGATATAGAACCAGCCTTTTACGTTCCTTACGAAAAGATCATCCTTATCATAGCGTTGCTGCAGCTGCATTAGAAGAAAATCTTTTCGTCACCGCATCAAGACCCCTTTCTATAGAGGAAAATATTGTCTCCATTGTAAATACAACTATTTCGCAAGGGGGAACGGGCCTTCTTTTGAATAATGAAGGTTTCGTCTTAACCTGCCTCCATCTTGTGGGGCATCTCCAAAGAGAAAGACATCTCATTAGAAGTTATGTAATTAGAGATAGTCAAAAACAAGATTTTCCATTAGACCCTACTTTTTGTGCTTGGGATGAAGAACATGACCTTGCATTAGTAAGAGTGCTAAGACCTTCTTCTTTTGTAAGAACAATACCTATAGCACAGAGAGATCCTCAGCAAGGAGAACAAGTATCCTATCATCCCTATCCCCATGGAAGATATTCCTTCTCTTTAGATGGAGTAATACAAGATGCAAGTGCAGATATCCAAGTACAGAAAAATGATGAATCCGTTATGAGAAGGGATTCTTTTGTCTGTAAGGGCAGAGGAGAAATTGGCTTTAGTGGTGCTCCTATTATGAGCCAGAGAGGAGAGTTTTTAGGAAATCTTTTCGCTGGTCAAAACCCTGGTGAAGACAGTTCTATTTTTTGCACAAAGGGAAAATATATACACGCACTTATCCAAGAGGTCATAAGTCATTTAAGAGAATAATTACTCAGAAAGAAGGTGTTCCAAAGAAAAAGAAGAGTCATGATATGCATATATAGCTTCAGTAAGACCAAGAGACCCTAAAAGCAGCCAAGTAGCCAGCATTCTTTTCTGAAAAGGAGAAGCATTTCTTACAAGAGAAGGATAAGAACCTCTTTCGCAAGGTTTCACCCCCATAAGATCTTTTGCAACATCAATTGCATAGCCAACAGGTGCTCCATTAATAGTACCCAGTACAGCACCACCAAGAGTACCAAAAAGTATTTTTTCAACATCTCTTTCTCCAGAAGCAAAGTAGAGAACAGGAGAAACAACCGCAGTAAAGACGGCATTATACCCAATATCATGAAGTGTTTGTACACGTTCAGAACGTTGAAGTATTGCGAATCCTTTTTGGGACAATTCTCTACCCGTATTATACAATTTTCCCAGTCCAAGGTAAAGAAGTGCTACCCCAAAAATTCGTGCATCTTGGGAAACAGACGTATCCATATCTAAAACTAGTGTTTCATAAGCTGCAAAAAAAGGAGTAACCTCAGCAGCGATTCCAGTAGTTTCAGCAATATATGCATATGCTTTATGAGAAAAGGAAGTCATGGAAAAAATGCAAAATCTGG
>JAHFJQ010000025.1:4638-11164 GCA_023245755.1 archaeon
ATATATAAATTCTTTGGTGGAGGACAACACAACCCCAAAAGGTTAAATATTCTTGTAACCTAAGCAAAGAGATGGGAACAGAATATAGAATCCTTCACGCACACGGAGAAAAACAAATCCCAGGTGTAAGCATTTCTCTTTTAGAGTACCTTTTGGGTGAAGAAAGGATAGCAATAAAAGATCGGGCAAACAGATCACTACCAGAATATATTGAAGACCTAGCACATTCAATTAGAGACAATGGTGTGGCAAATACTTTTCTTACAGAGTGCCTATATTACCCTTTGTTATCAACAATATATTTCTTTGTCTAAGGTTATTCTTTCCAGAACTCTAATTCATCAGTCATTTCATTGACAAAGAATTCTTTTTTCTTTTCCCTTTTTTCTTTTATCATCGCGTTATGTTCGGTAGTTCCTTTTCCACTAATGCCAACCTGAGGAGTCTTTCGCAGATAATCGTAAGAAGTAAATTCTTTTCCAGACAAAACAAGCTCGTGAAACTTGGGAAAATCAATCCATGTATACCATCCATCTGCTTTCTGAAAAGTCTTTTTTGCAAACATAACCACACGAGAAGGAATATGCTCAGAGACAATGTCATAGTCTGGAAGCAGTTTTACAAGCTCCTGACTAAACACAACCACTTCTTCATGCATGGGCATATTCGCGTACGTTAATCGTTGCTGTGATGCTCCCACATACATATACCCTTTTACTTCAAGAAAATCAGGATCTCCTTTCTCAATGAGTGCAACATAGCCTTCCATATCACACATGTTCTGATCTTTAATCAGAGTAAGACGAATACAGGTCCGTTCTTTTTTCTGTGCTAAATATTCTAAACTTTTATTGAGTCGTTCCCAATAATCAGAAAAAAGAGGAACGTCAATGTCTTTCAAAAGTGCTTTGTTAGGTGCATCTACACTAATATACAATTGAGTGATCGGTTCTAAATCTCGTATAGCTTCAGGATATTGTGCATTAGTAACAATGAAAGTAGAAATATGCTCTTGGTTAAATCGCTTCAAGAGTGCATTCATCTTGGGATAGGTGATAGGCTCTCCTGTAAGAGACAGTGCAACATGCCTAACAGTTTTTGATGCTTCATATGCCCCCTTATTGGCACTAGGATGTCCTCCAAACCCATCAAGAAGTTTTTTATGCGCATGTAAACTTCCTTTAAGAATATCTTCGGGCTCATCAACATCCCATTCCCATTCTTTTCCTACAGGGGCCTTGTATCCTCTCCAACAAAAGGTACAACGGTTTGCACAGCTAATACTTGTGCTCATCTGCATACATTGATTACTCATAATACCATAGAATTTGAGTTTGTAACAACCCCCCTCACCTTTAATCATTTTCTTGGTCCAGCCACAGACCTTGACAGCACTATGTTTTCCAACTACACGATATTGTTGTTTTTCTAATTCTTTTTTTGCTTCTTCAGTGAGCTGTTGTTGCATAGAAATAATGGAAAGAGAGTACTTTAAAAAGCTTTAGGCAGCCATTTCCCAGTCTTCTGGATCTGCAAGTCTCGGTGTTCGTCCCTCAAATCGACTAAGAATTCTTTGTTCTAATTCTCTGTCATCATTGAAAACACCAATGTCAGAAAGTCTTCGTTCAAGAAAATCATCATAGCAAATACGTAGTCTTCCTCTTCCAAGATTTTCTTTTACTTCAGGAGCAAGAAGATCATACACTTCTTGTCTATACACTTCAACAAAGGCTTTTCTATACACTTCACCTGGTCGTTCAGGATGATTAAGAAGGCGTAGGAGAGCTTTTCCTTTTGCAGGATGAGTAAAGCAAGGAAAAGAATATCGTGCTCGTTCAGGATTTGTCACAACAACTCTATGCCATGCTGAAGGGAAAATGCCATCTGTTTCTGTACAAAGAAGATCTCCAACATTAACTACTGCAATTGTTCTATCCACTGTCGCAGGATCCCAGATTTCTTCTGTTCCCTCTGCAGGATAGAGAAGCTCTAATCCCTCAGAGCTATCTCCAAGGTACAACCAAGTTAATCGATTAATATCTGTATGACCCGCAGCACGTAAAGGCATTTCTGTGGTTCCAGATTTTTCTTGAAGCTCACGAATCATTTCTGGAGTAATGGCTGGATAAAAAATTGTTCGCAAAGCACTATTGGGTAATCTTCTTCCTCCCCAATCCCAGTCAAGATAGCGCGGATCAATATCTAAGATTTCAGAAATTGCTCTATAAAGAATACGATTATCATTTTCAATTCTGTTGTATGCATCAACACAGACAGGATTAAGACCAGGAACTTGATGTGGCGTAATATTAAGAGGTTCACCTGGGGTTCCATCTCTTCCCCACATAAGCATTTCTTTAATATCTCCAATCCTTGCACCTTTCCATTTCTCAACACCAAAACCAGTATAACCTCGTTGACCACGACAGTGGAGATCATAAGCTAGTTTTTCAGAAACAGAAAGTTGTTCATAGAATGCTCTATTTTCACGGAGTAATATCTCTGTAAATGCAGGATCTAACCATGTATCAGTAATCTTTGCAAATCCGGGGCCTCCATGACGAGAGTCATAGGATTTTTGAAGTCCATCTAGAAATTCTAATTTTGTAGTATTACCCCCTTCTCTATAGGCATTTAAACTAAGAACGGGTAAATCTCTAAATAACCTAGTAGTCTGTGCAACCATAAACAATCCCTAGAAGAAAAAGAAAAACACTCTTTTTAAGATTTATGGTACTAAAAGAGAAAAAATCACTCTTGATAATAATCAGAACCCAAAGCTAAACAAATTTCTGCTTTCTTAAGTTCTTTACCAATGTAGGCTGCATGATCTACAATATTAAACCAATTCAATTTATGTTCTCGGTCATATGCAAAAAGAGCACTGTAAATATCCTGTGCTCGTCTTCCACGGAATTCTTTAAGAATAACATGTTGTTGGTTACAAATAGCAACACCAATATCGTGACTTTCTCTATAGATTTTAATGAGAACATAACATCCTTCTTTATCAAAGATAAAATCTTTAATATCATCCCAACGTGGGACTTCATAAATTGCAAAGTCCTCTGCAACTTTTTTCTCTTTCACCCATGCAGGATGAGCCTTAATTGTTTGCATTTCCATCGTTTTCTCTCCCTTCTTTTTGTTTAAATAACTTTTCTTTTAACGGGGAAGAAGTCGTATAGGCCTAGCTCCGTGTTCTCTATATTCTCCTTCTATAGCTCTACCAATAGCTTCTCCTGGTTGTAATCTTTTATATGCTTGGGGAAGTATCCGTTCAGCTGTAGTAAGTGAAAAATGTGAAATCCCATATTCTGCAATAGCTTGTTCTACAGTATTTCCATCACTGCGTAATTCCATTCTATCAAGCAGAGAAACAGTTGCAAGAACAGGCATATTGGAAAGAGAAGCAAATTTTTCTACTTCTTTAAGAAGAGAGCCTCCTGTTGTCGTGACATCCTCAAGAATAACGCTACTTCCCTGTGCTCCTCCAATAAAAAATCTATCCTGTGGAGCACCATGTGCTTTTTGACTTTTTCTTCCCATGACCAAAGGGTGCCCTGGAATACCGCCAAGTCTTTCGCAAACATACTTGTATTGCACAATGAGTGCTAAAGGGCTTGCTCCTTCTGGAACCCCATAGAAAAAAGCAGGATGAAGTGCTCGATCAAAACAATAATCTAAAACAAAATCTGCAAGGATACCCATTGTGGAAACTTCATGAGTAAGGTTTCTCCAATTTGCATACCAATGGGAAGGTCTACCCGAAGCAAGAACAAAGCCTTCTTGGGAAAATCCAACAACTCCATGATCAAGTGCAAAAGCATCAAATGCATTATGATCAAAATGAGGCATAAAAAAGAGAAGAAAAAGGCTCTTCTTAAATCTTTTGCAAAAGAAAGATATATAAAAAAGAGAAGAACAAAAAATCTATGGTAGATTATAAACAAATCCTCCTTGATCTCAAACAAAAAAAAGAGGACCGCATTCAAGCAGCATTTCACTTAGAAAATATTGCAGATGAAGCATCTATCCAAGCATTAGCCAAAGCTTTAGAGACAGATCCTTCTCCTATAGTAAGACATGAGTGTGCCTTTGCCTTAGGAGAAACTGCCTGTCCTAGCCTAGCAGCAGAGCCATTAAAGAAAGCCTGTGAAAAAGATAAGAATATCTTCGTTCGTCATGAAGCATTACTTGCACTCGCCACCTTGGGTGACAAAAACAACCTTTCTTTTATACAACATTTTCTTAAAGATAAAGATCCAGAAATTGTTGAATCTGCAGAGATTGCATTGCAACGTCTGGAAAACTCTTAAACAAGGTTTAAAAAGAGAGAAAAAGAAAGAATTGCTATGGAACAAGGCATGAAACTCTGGCCAGAAGGTCTTTTTAGAGATCTCAAGCGCATAGGCGTACGTACAGCAAACCCCGATGATAATATTGAACAAGTTCTTACTGATATCAAAGGTGGAGAAAGAATTTCTTATCTAGCCTATGTTATTGAAGTAGAGGGAATTCCCCCAGTTTCAGAAAGAGGGGATCAACACTACGAAGGTATTCGTTTTCATTATATCTCAGGCAGAACTATAGATGTACAACTAGGTCGATTGGTAATAGATTTTGTACTAAGGGCACGTCCAGATGAGTTGTACTATTTAGATCGAAATCCTGCTCCAAAACCAATAAGTCTAGAACAAGAATGGGGAGCAGAACAAGAACGCGTTTGGAAAGCAGGTCTATAATGAAACTCACACTAGACACAACAAAAACAATTGAAGAAAACGCGGCCTTCTTTTTTGAAAAAGCAAAAAAAGCAAAGAAAAAACGTGCAGGTGTAGAAAATATTCTTTCTCTCACACAAACAAAGGTAAACAAACAAGAAGAAGAAAAAAAAGAAATAAAAATCTATGCTAATCTTCCTCAGAAAAAATGGTTTATGAAGTTTCGCTGGTTCATATCTAGTGATGGATTTCTCTGCCTTGGTGGAAAAGATGCAACCACAAATGAAATGATCATAAAGAAATACTGTGACAAAGAAGACCTCGTGTTTCATACAGATCTTGCAGGCTCACCTTTTTTTGTCATCAAAGCAGAAAAAAAAGTCATTCCTCAAAAAACCAAAGAAGAAGTTGCACAAGCAACAGTATCCTTTTCTCGTGCATGGAACCAAGGGCTAACAACAGCAGAAGTCTATGCCATTTCTCCTGAGCAAGTAAAAAAAGAGTTTGGTCTTCCAAAGGGAACTTTTATGATCCATGGAAAGCGGGAATATTTCAAACCCATTGTACAATTATATATTGGTATAAATGAAGAAAAGTATCTAGAGTGTTCACCAGTAAAAAAAGAATTTCTATTAAAACAAGGTGGGAAAAAAACAGATACAGCAAAAAAGTTGCAACATAAATATATCGAAAAATACAACCTCAAATATCCTCTAGATGATATTATGTCCGTTTTACCTGGTGAGTGCTCTGTAGATACGCAATAATCTTTTTCGAATCAGAAATGAGTTTCCCATGTTCTTCAATCACCGGTACAGTTCCACCAGTAGAAGTAACTTCTTTTGGTTTATTCTCTCTTTGAACAAGCACAATCTCATAAGCAATATCCTGTTCATCCATATACTCTTGAACAATATCACAAAAAGGACAATGTGTAAAACGATAAAGCTTGATCATTTGCTCAGAAAGAAAAAGATTCTTTAAAAAAGTTTCTCTAAAGTATCCAAAGTAAAAAGAATGATTGCATTTGTATGTGCTTTTGAAGGCTTAAACACATCCTTTTTCTTATGCACAGAAGAAATGCGCACATTATTAATCAAATGAATTTGTTGCGTGAGTCCCGGATCTAACTTCACCCCTTTTTCAAGGAGTTTTGCAATAAGATTTCCTAGTCCTATATCTGGATGTTTTTCAAGGATATCTACTCCTGTAGTCTGATAATATTTTCTATGCAAACCTACCTCAAGAAGTCTCCCACAAAGAATCATACAACTTCTGTAACATTTCGTATCATAACATTTACGTAATTCTTCCAGATCAGCAAGGACTTCCCCTTGCACATCTTCAGGGATACGAGTAATATTAAATTTCATATCCTCTTTTTCTTTAACTTCTCCAAGCAATTCATCCATACGAGAAAGAATAAGAAGCATAGTACGTATATCATTTGCTTTTTTCAGTGAATCATATAATAAGAACAGTTCTAACCTTCTTTCTTTTGTCTCTATTTCACCTACACTTGTCCAAAGTTGGTCTTCAAGACTTTTCAAGCTCGTTGCAATCTGTGCACTATAAGTACGTGTGCGAACTCCTTTTTCATCTTTATCTGCATAATAGGATCGTTTAATCAGTGTATCATGCAAACGATGGAGGGATTGCTTAATTTGTTTAATGCTCATAAAAACAGAAAGGACCTAAAACCTTTTAAACATTATTGAGATCAAAAGGCCTATGTCTTCATATGTAAGTATACGCGTAGGAAAAAAACTTCTTGCTAGAAAAGTGAGGGTATGTGACACCTC
>JAHFJQ010000026.1 GCA_023245755.1 archaeon
GAAGAGATGAAAACAATCCTGCTTGGACCTAAAGAAGAAAGGCTTGATACTCTTCGGAAAGTTTTTGGTGTTGATAAATATAAAAGAGTAAAAGAGAATTCTAAGATTATTATCTCTGAGTTAAAAGATCGAAAGAAAGTCTATGAAGGAGCAACTGTGGATCTTGGAGAAAAGATTCTGGAAAAAGAAAGGAAAGAACAAGAAAAAAAAGATATTGAAAGAAGTATAGAAATGCTTTTTCCCACGCTAGAGGATGTGAAAAAACGTGCTAGCGAGAAGACGGAACAAATTGCCCTTTTAGAAAAGAAAAAAGAAGAGCTTAGCTCTGTACAGAAAGAGCTTGCTGTCCTGAATTTAGAGGAAAGAACAAAAAAGGAAGAACTGGAAAGAGGGAAAGCAAAAAAAGTACTTCTTCAAGAAGAAATTCTTCACCTTGAACAAGAAAATCTCCCCCTATTATTAGATGTAAAAGAAAAAATGGTTGCCATAGATACAACCGTTACACTGAAGGAAAAAGAAGCAAAGGATGTAACCATTACGTTTCAAGAACTCAAATTTAAAAAAGAAGACATAGAACGAAATGTACCAAAAGAAAAAACTCTTCAGGAAGAAGTTTTGCTCTTGGAAAAAGAAGCACTTATTACTCCAGATAATGCGAAAGAAAAGATCATTAGTTTAGATTCTACTATTATCCTCAAAGAAAAAGAACTACGAAGTGTGCTTAATAGTTATCAAGAACTAAAAACAAAAAAAGAACATGCATTGTATATTAAAATGAAGATTGAGAGTTTGAATAACTGTCCAACATGCTTTCAACAGGTATCTCTTGAGTATAAACAAAAGATATTTGAGAATACCCTTAGCGAATCAGAACTTTTTGCACAAAAAATGCAAGAAGCGCAGCTCCAACAAGAGAGACTGGAAAAAGAAATAGAAAATGATCGTAAAGAACTAGAAGGATTGAGAAAACAAGAGAGCGAACGAGCACTGGTAGAACTCAAAAGACAGAATTTGCAAAAGAAAAAAGCAGAATTAGAAATTCTTGTACGGGAGCATAGCATTCTAGAAACCATTACACAGAAAATGCAAGAGATAGAACTACAGCAAGTAACACTGGAAAAAGAAATAGAAAAGAGTCGTAAAGAACTTGAAGCATTGAGAAAACAAGATAGTGAACGGGCACTGGTAGAATTAAAAAAACAAAACTTACAAAGGAAAAAACTAGAACTAGGACTTTTCTTACAACGGGAGGAAGAGCTTTCCCTAGAACTTCAAAAGTTGAGTGCACGTCTCTTTGATCTTACAGAAAACCAGAAACGTCTTTCTTCTTTAGAAGAACTTTATGCGCCATTAAAACAAGAAGTAGAACAACTGCAGATACGACTTCAACATATACAACTAGAGAAAATGCAGGCTGAAGTGAATCTAAAACACATTCTTGCAAGCATACTTACCCTTACTGGAGAGATTCAAAAAAAGACTGAATTACGAGAAAAAAAGGAACACCTGAACTCTGTACAGTTTTGGCTTACCGATAGTTTCATTCCTCTTATGGATACTATGGAAAAAAACATTCTCTTTAAGGTGCATGAAGAATTTACGAGCCTTTTTGAGAAATGGTTTGCTATCCTTATAGATAATCAGAGCCTTGTTATGAGTCTTGATGAAGAATACTCGCCAAAGATTACTCAGAATGGATATGATATCGAATATGAGTTCCTTTCAGGAGGAGAGAAAACTGCTGGAGCACTTGCATATAGGTTAGCGCTTAACCAGGTAATTAATCGGCTTAATGTAGGGCTTAAAACACAGGATCTTCTTATTCTTGATGAGCCTACAGATGGGTTTAGTAGTGAACAACTGGATCGATTAAAAATATTGATGGATGAAATACAAATTCCTCAAATCATTTTGGTGAGTCATGAGGCACAGATAGAATGTTTTGCGGACCATATTATCCGCTTTGAGAAAAGAGACCACATTACAAAGGTTATTTCTCAATAGGCATATTTTCTCTCCTAGATTTCAGATTCTACCGACTGCTGAACACAAACTATTTAAATCTCCCAGTACACTAGGCCTTTTATGAGAAGAGGCATCATCATCTTTTTACTTATCCTACTCTTCGCAGTAGGAATTGTATCAGCAGAAGAAGGCGTATCTATAACTGAAATTAATTCCAGTACTATTTTGCAACCTGGTGAATTAGGAGAATATACACTCTTGATTCAAAATGAAGGGGCAGAAGAACTCCAACTCCAGATTCAAGCAGAACCTTATGTAGGTCTGCCTTCTAATGATTTCGATTATGTATTTGTTGACCCAAACTATGTTGTTCTTGGTGGACATGAGTCTGTTGAAGTCACTGTTACGCTTAAACTTAAAGAGGATGTTGTTCGACAAAAAAGGTATAAATCTTATATTACCGTTACTTCTGTAAATACAGATATAGACCCTCTACAATATGATTTGCAAGTCTTTGCTATGCCTCCACAAGATGCTGTGACTGTTACTCTTTCTGACTCTACGGATAGAGTTGGCCCTGGTGGAGAACTGCCTCTTTCTGTACATATTGTGAATAACCTGCCAGAAGATTTGAGTAATATTGATGTCTATCTTTCTAGTGAACTTTTTAATGATAAGCAAACTGTAGAATTATTTGAGGGACAAGCAAAAGATTTAGACTTTGTTTTTCCTATTGCAAAAACAGCTGCTGCTGGAGAGTATAGCTTTAGTGCTCGTATTTATTATGATGGAGAACTTAGTGGAAGTGCTGAAGGAAGTTTTATTGTTGATGAAAATTTAAACACAAGCTCCTATACGGAAATAGAAACAGGGTTTCTTCATACTACAAAAACTGTAACTATCACCAATAATGGAAACTCTGAAATTAGTGATTTCTATGATGAAAGCCCAGAAATGTTTGAAAGCTGGTTTACTTCTTATTCTTTAGATGCTAATTATGATGATGAACTAGGACATCCCACATGGACTTTTACTTTAGCACCAGAAGAAGAGTTTGTTCTTGTGATTAAAACAGACTATAGACCACTTTTGGTAGGAATTATCGTCCTTATCCTTTTGGGATTCATTGCATATTATCTTTTTATCAAAAGAGTTACTGTGCGTAAAGAAACATTCAAATTAAAGTATAGTACTGATGGTGTGTCTGAATTTAAAGTTCTTTTACACTTGAAGAATAATACTAATAAACCTATCAAAGACATTAGTGTTGTTGATGTTCTTCCGAAATTGATTCAACCGAAGACAAATTTTGGAACCTTGCATCCTAGTGGCATTGAAAGAGGAGATAAAGGAATTCGAATGATGTGGAAGATTCCAGAACTGGTTAGTGGAGAAGAACGGATCATCTCTTACGAAGTTGATGCACAGTTCAAGGTGATTGGAGATATCTCTCTTCCTAATGCAACCGTGAAATTCAAAAACAAGGGAAATAGAGTCATACAGATTCGCTCTAATAGTGCAAAAGTTGTCTCTGGAATTGTTGAAGAAGCGACAAGTCCAGGAGACAGACCTGCAACGGTGAGGAAGAAATAGAATGGATCTTCCTTGGGGTGATGAGCGCTGTAAGAAGTTTGTGACTAATGTAGGGCTTATTACCAGTCATGGCCCACACGGGAACAATATTATGGCTGCAGAATGGACCCATCAGGTTTCTTATGAGCCAGGACTTATTGCTATTTGTTTAGATCCAGATCATGCAACTACTGCAAACATAAAAAAAACAAAAGAGTTTGGTGTTTCTCTTTGTGCTGTAGATCAAAATGTTCTTTCTAGCGTTTCTGGTACGAATTGTGGAAAAGATGTTGATAAAATTGCAGTGCTCAAAGACTTAGGATTTTCTTTTTTTCCTGGTAAGAAAACAAAGGTTCTTCTTGTTGAAGGAGCTGCGCTCAACATTGAATGTAAACTCGTGAAAACTGTGGTTCTTGGAGATCATGTGATGTTTGTAGGAGAAGCTCTTGCGACAAAACTAGGAGAGAAAGAGCCAATAGTGTTGCATGCAGGTAAATACTGGAAGCTTGAAACAAGTATAGCTAAGCCTTCTCCTGCAGAGTTAGAAAAACAGGCAAAACTTATTGCGAAGTATAAGAAAAAAGCTTAGAGTAAAGTATATAAATCGCTTGTTTTTTAATCCAGTTACCCCCACGTAGCTTAATGGTTTGAGCACTTGGCTGTAGATAGCTTTTGACACTGCTCAGCAGAGGATGAAAAAAGCTCAGCTGATCCCGAGAGGTTCCTGGTTCGAGTCCGGGCGTGGGGACTTATATTTAGGTTTAGGGATTGTTCTTAAAACTTTTACCATGAGAAACCTGTATGAAATTTTAGGTGTGGATAGAGATGCTTCATTTGCAGAAATCAAAGAAGCCTTTCATAGAGAAATACACGCATGCCATCCCGATAAATGTGGACCGGAATTTACCGAAAAAGCAAAAGAAGTGATTATTGCTTATGAGACACTTTCTAGTGTGGTTAAAAGATTAGCATACAACCGAGCTCATTCTATTAAAAGTTTGCTAGAAAAATGGAATGTTTCTGCTCAGACTGAACCAGAAGTAGAGATACACAGGTATGATAAAGATATCGATTGGGGGATTGATAATCGTAGCTTGCGTCACTTTCCTGAGCTCTATCTTCACCAATTATTACACAGGGATCCGGTAGATATTGCAGGGTTAGAAGAAGTTGTTACCTATGCTGGAAGTGGCCAAGATGTTTTCCTGCCGCTATCTGGAAAAGAAGTTCGAGGTTTAACCGCAAAAGTCACTGTTGATAGCTATCGATTTATTCGGAAAAGAAAACCATTATTCCTTTGCCTTGCACATACAGTTCAGTTTAATATGTATACAGAAGATTTCTCTAATTTTTTAGGCTATCACAATCCTGCTGATGCTGTACGTGTATTGCTCTTTTTGAAAGAACACTTTTCCGCAGGAGAATATAAAATGGATCTCGCGCTTCAAAGAGAAAAAGATAACGGGCGTGTTACTCTCCCTTGGTTTTATATTAAAAGTTTAGAAATAAAAGGTATTGATCTCTTTTCACAGCCTATTAAACGTGACCCTTGGTAGAACCAAAAAAACTCAATGATGCTTCTGATTGTATAATTACCGCATACTCCTAGATGTCGCAAGTACTCTTGTGAGTGATAAAGGGTTTTCTAGATAGTTTTATTAAAGAAAAGAATTTCTAGAACCATATATGAACAAAATTGTATCCCTGTTTCTTATTCTCACTCTTTTGCTTTCTTCGTGTAGTAGCGAACAAAATAATGACCAAGAAGAAACTCTTTCCTCTGAAGATGATCTCTATACAGTAAGTGACTTTACTCCTCCAATTGGAAAAGCTGATGGACCTGATGATTTCAATGCCTGGAATTCTCGACTGCTTTTTGCAACATCCTCTGATGGACTTACATGGACAAGAACCAATCAACTTATTGCAGATCAGACAAATGTCCCTTCTGCAGTTATCAAAGAGGGGAGAATCTTTGTCTATCACGTCACATGGGCTGAAGAACTTAGAAACAAAATTGCGGTTGCTATATCTAATGATGGTGGAGAGAGTTGGGTTTTTAAAAAAATAACTATTACTGGTGGTGAAGGAAACCCTACCGACCCAGATGTTGTCCTTCTTGATGATGGAAGATTTCGCCTTTACTTTACGAGTCAAATACCTGGAAAGCCTGATATCCAAACATTTTCTGCAATTTCTGATGATGGGATTACTTTTACTCTTGAGGATGGAACGCGTATCTCCGCTGCAGAAGAAGGAGCAAATGTGGTGAACGTTAAGGTTATGAATGTTGGAGATACCTGGCATTTATATGGCCTTAATGAGTATGGACCAGATGGCCTTTACCACGCAACATCTTTAGATGGAGTGACTTTTACTAAACAAGATCTTATTGAAGAGGGTATGATTCTCTCTAACTCAATTAGCCTGGATGATGGCTATCGATTCTATGGGTTTAAACATACGGGAGATAAGAATATGAAATATTCCTTTGAAATTGATTCTTGGACAACAGAAGATGGATTTACCTTTACCCAGGATGAAGGCGTTCGTCTCAGTTATGATGGAAGCAGTGAACTTGAGAAAAGCTTTGTGAAGGATCCTGCAGTGATACAATTAGAAGATGGAAGCTATATGATGTTCTATATCAGTGCTATACCTGATGCTTGAGCAAAAAGAAAGAAATCTTTATTAAATAGGCTACTTACTTATCTTTATGGTATCTAACTCATTCTTACAAAAGCTTTTTGGTAAAGCACAAAAAAAAGATGTACTTGAAAATAGACAAAGTGAAGATCTCATCAATAAGATGCAAGAAGCCTGTGCACTTGTTCAAGCAGAAACCCTTCCTTTCTTAACTGCAAAAGATGGAGACTCTGATCCACTTTGGAAAGATTTTGTTCGGGCTGTAGAAAAATTTAGTAAGGCCTATACTCGTTTTGTCGATTCTGAACCCATTTTTAAAAGAGAGAAAAAAATGGAAGCCTTTCAACAAATAAAAGCAATGATCGGAAAGGATGTATTCGCACCGCTTAATCAAGCAAGTGGTAATAAGACCCAAGCAAGAGCACAAAGAACAACACTTAAAACAAAACTGAATGCACTTACCAGAGATATCACAAGGATAAGTCAAGATTTAGCTGCTTAAGAAATATTTACAACATTTTTAGAGAAGCAGTTACGCGATCTATTTTTTCTTCTGTATCAGGTCCTATTGCTGCACAGGTTACTGTGGGTTTGTCAAAGAAAGTATGTGCACCATCTGTAATGATTGCTGTCTTCAAACCCTGTGCTTGCGCTTCCCGCTGAAACTTTTGTAACTCTTTTAAGTCTGCAACTTTAAGCGTTACTTTTTTCATTCCTTCTTGATACCACTCATGTACTTTTTCTTTGGAAGAACCAATAACGGCTTCTACGGATGCATGTGCCACTTGGACTGCTAATTTTCCTTTTGGCATCTTCAAATCCATACGCACGAGAATGACTTGTTTGAAACTCATACTCTCTTGAATTCCTTGAAGTATATAAAAATTTCCTCTACTTCACATGAATTTCAATGACATCTTCATCTTGCAAATCATGCTCTAGGCCTACTACTTGCCCAGGATGTTTTGCACTTGGACCCCAAATCCTTGCATACTTAAATTTCTTTAAAAAATCCTTGTGAATAATACGTGCAAGCGTTTTTATTGTATCTCCTTCGTGCATTGCAACAGGAGGCCAATCTTTGTCTTTTCCTGGAGTTTTGGTGTAGACTTTAATCATGTGTAAAGCTTTGAAAATTTGCTCTTTCATCTTATCCAGATTATACCCTGTTTCTGCAGATATACCCTCTCCAATGATATCTGCTTTTGTGTGTACAATCACCAAAGGAAGGTAGATGACGGACTCGTTTAATACATCTGCAAGATCCTCAATGGTTACCCTTTCATAGGCAGTAACAACCGCATTATGATAGCCATGCTCGGTAAGCATCTTTGTTGCTTCTTTGGTATCAAAACTGAAGAACTTCTTTCCAATATATTCTATTCCTCCTTCTCCTTGTTTTTTTAATGTTAAGGTGGAACGTTTTTCATTGAGCTTAATTTGTGCATTTTCAAATTCCTTGTGTAATATGTCTAACTGAGCCTTCTCATTTTGTGTATTATCTATAAGAAAAACGACAAGGTCTGCACCACGAACAATGCTTAGAAAGGTAGGACCATCTCCTTTGTAGGCAAAATCCTCAAAGATTGCAGGGAGTTCTATCATTTGGATCTGTACCCCCTTGTAATCCATGATACCAATCTCTGGTTTTGTTGTTGTAAATTTATACTCGGCAACGATAGGCTTGGCATTTGTCACTGCACCAAGAAGAGCAGATTTTCCTGCATTGGTGATAGAAGCAAGAATGACTTGTGCTGCTCCCTCTCGCTTCACGAGATATTTTGAACCTTTTCCTTTACTAGTTGTACGGTTCTTTTCTAACTGGGAACGAAGTTTAGCAATCTTAGATTTAATTTCTGCTCGTAAATTTTCTGTTCCTTTGTGATTTGGACCGACACGAAGCATCTCTTCTAAGCCAGCAATCTTTTCTGGGATTGTTGTTGCTGCATTATACTTAGCTTCCGCTTTGAAGTACTCTGGTCCTGCGTTAATTGGCATGCTTGTATAGAAAATACCTTCTTTTTTAAGTCTTCCTCTGGAGCAAAGCTTTTTAAAGAAAAATGGGCTCTACAGGGAAATGGCTTTTACGCTATATCCCGATGTTCTTACCAATATTGTTGCAGGAATCCTTATTATTGGATTTGGTATCTTTGCAGGTAATATTCTTTCTGTAGTTGCCAAAAAAGTGTTCCAGAGCTTTGAAATTGATAGAATCCTTCTTGATTTGGGACTACGTTTTCCAGTAGAAGAACTCTTAGCAGCACTCATAAAATATGGCCTTTACTTAGTGGGACTTCTTTTTGGCTTAGCTTTTTTAAAATTAGATCAAATCTTGCTTTCTATAGTTCTTTTTAGTATCTTAGGACTTCTTCTTCTTTTTATTTTGCTCTCCTTTAGAGATTTTATCCCTAATTTTATTGCAGGACTTACCATCTACTTCAAAGGAAAGTTGCGTCTGGGAGACATCGTAGAGATTGATACGATTGAAGGAAAAGTAATCCACATGGACATGCTTGAAGCAAAAATACGAACTACAGATGGAGACGTTGTTATCATGCCTAATGTTCTTGCTCTTAAAGGCATTATTATTAAAAAAAGAAAAATGCCTTAAAATAGATACATGACTATAAGAACCGTGCATATCCACAAAACTATTCCAATTACTAACTGTATATCTTTATAGAACTCTTCTGGTTTTCTGGCTATAGAAGAATTCGTTTCTACAAGGAAGAAATACCTTAGTATGACATACAGCGCAAAAGGAAGACTGTATATGAGAAGGGGGTAAATACTGAGAAAGGAATAGAGTGTATAGGATAGAAGGAGGCTTACCGTTGCAATACTCATTAACGTGTTTATGATTTGTGGGGAATACAGTGCCAAACTTTCTTTGTGCTTTTCTGCGTTTTTTCCTAAAAAGACTAGATCTGCTTTTCTTTTGCCTAAAACGAGAAATAAACTCAGGAAAAAGGTGCAGACAATAAGCCATGGACTGAGTCGAACATTAAGAATAAATGCTCCGGACATGGCACGAAGAACAAAATTTACAGATATAAAAATAATATCTGCAAAGATTTCTTTTTTAAAATAGAGAGAATATGCTTGTGTAAGGAAGAAAAATACTAAGACTATAAGGAAGAAAACTTGTGAAAGACTTATAGCAATGACTAAAGAGATTATAGCAAGCACCAGTGCACACATGCCTGCAGAAGGAATAGAGATTTGCCCTGAAGCTATTGGGCGAAACTTCTTTTCTGGGTGTATCCGGTCTTTTTCTTTATCTAAAATATCATTCAGAATATAATTTGCAGAGGACATACAACAAAGTGCAAGAAACCCTAAAATCGTGAGAAACATATCAAAACTATTGGTAATAAGGCCCGCAAAAACAAGAGGTAAAAAAATGAGGAGGTTCTTATACCACTGCTGGACACGAAAGAGTTGAAAAAACATAGTTTAGAAATCTTATTGTCTTTTTTAAGGACTGCTTCCTTTGATTATATCCATTATAACATAAAGATTTATTAAGCTTACATTCTTTCAAAGCTCTATGAAGAAATTATTCATTCTTTTTGTGATGGTTTTATTTTTTAGTGCATGCTCCTCTGTATCGGAAGAGAATACTTCTTATTCTACAACAGAAACTATAAATACAGAAGAAAACTCTACAGAATCTATGGCAAAAATAGAAGGACAAACCATTGTTATGGAAACAAGTAAGGGAGACATTACCCTGGTTTTATATGACGACACACCTATTACTACAGGAAACTTTGTTTCTCTTATTGAATCTGGATTTTATGATGGATTAACTTTCCATAGGTACGAACCTGGATTTGTTGTTCAAGGGGGAGACCCTCTTGGTACTGGAATGGGTGGAAGTGAGAAAACCATTACACTAGAAATTGTGAGTGGAAGAAATAATGATCGTGGAACGATTGCTATGGCACGAAGCTCGGACCCTAATAGTGCAAGTTCACAATTCTACTTTAATCTTGCAGACAATAGTTTCTTAGATGGGAGCTATGCAGTTTTTGGAGAAGTGACTGAAGGTATGGATGTTGTCGATAGTTTACGTGTAGGGGATACTATTACCAAGATAACTGTTTCATAAAATGTTACAAAAAATATCGGTGAGAGATGCTGAAAAAATTAGTCGCAAATTTCCTGTTTTCTCTTATAGATGTAATCCCTATTATTTAGCATATAATGGCTATACAGAACAAGATTCTGAACTTCTTATCTATGAAAGAGACCCGCTCTATAAAAACGAGTTTCCACTTATTGCCCTGCCTAAAAACAAAGAACACTGGCAACGAATGATCATAGATTATGTTTCAGAAGAAGAACTTGAAGAAATTAAAAAAACTGTTTCTATCAAGGATAGCTTTCCTGTGGGAAGTGAATATTACTACAGTACTGCAGATTTTGTTAGCTTAGACAACCCTCACCTAAAAAGCTTTAAGAAACATTGTAAAAAGTTTGAAAGTTCCTATACTTACACACTAAAGAATAGCTATCCTACAAAAAAGATTTTAGCATTCTTAGAGAAATGGGAAAAAAGCAAAAAAAATAGAAATGAACTCTTTTCTATGGCTAAGGAATATGAAAGATTCTGTATTCTGAAATGTTCTTCCATGAAAGGGAAGTGGCTTTTTCTAGAAATTAATGGAGAACTTGCGGGATACAACCTTTCTTATCAAATAGACAAAAACTTTTGGATAGGTATTCATCAGAAAGTGCTTTATGAATACAAGGGTATTAGCCGTTTTCTCCTCCATAAAAGAGCAGCACAGTTCCCAAAAACAACATTCTTTTCTTTAGGGCAGGAAGCAAGAGATGAAGGTATTGCTGAGTTTAAAGAAGGTCTACACCCTTTTAAAAAAATTAATCGATATTATGTTATTACAGCTGAAACTACTCATAGCCCTTAGGATTGTTTTTATGCCAGTTCCAGGCGCTTTGTATTATTT
>JAHFJQ010000027.1 GCA_023245755.1 archaeon
AGGGGCAAATTACAAAGTCATGAACGCAGAGAAACTGACCTTTAAAGACTCTTTTTTTCAAGCAGTCATTGCTATTGATGTACTTGAACATGTAAAGAAACCAGAAAATGCAATAAAAGAAATTTCACGCGTTCTAAAAAAAGATGGACTCTTCATCATGGTGACTCCAAATGTAGATGCACAAAGTAGAAGGGAACGTGGAAAAGATTGGTTTGCCTACAAAGATGAAACCCACATCTCTATCCTTCCAAAAGAACAATGGTTAGATCTTCTGCGAGAAAACGACCTTGAAATAAGCAAAGTGGGAAGTATTGATATGTTTGACCTTCCCTATCATGCAAAGATATTCAAAGGGCTTAATTTTCTTTCTTACGTTTCTAGTTGCCCAATACGAAAAAGCGAATGGGGAGATAATCTTTGTATTATCGCAAAGAAAAATTAAATATAAGAAATATACGCTGAACTATTTTGTCCAAAACAAACTTGTGAAATAGGAACACCAGTTTCTTCTTGAATCATTTCTAGATAGGCACGTAAACCTGGATGGGGTATACGACTAATCCCATTTTCAAATTGTAGTCGATAACCCATTTCATCCATTTCAGGCCATCCTCTCATAGTTCTAAAGATAGGAATTTTAGTATCATACCCTAAAACAGGAATCTCATCTCTTCCTTCATAATGTATAGCAACAGGAATTTCATCCATACCTCCAAGTATATCAAGCTTGGTAAGAGCAAGACTCGTAAAGCCAGAGGTCCGTGCTGCGTATCTAACCATAGGAACATCAAACCACCCTACTCTTCGTGCTCTACCGGTCGTCGTTCCAAATTCTCCTCCTTTCTGACGAAGAGTCTCTGCAAAATCACCCAGAATCTCTGTAATAAAGGGCCCATTGCCTACACGAGTAGTATATGCTTTTGCAACACCAATAACATGTCGGACCTGGCCCACAGGAAAGAGTCCCAGCCCATTAAGAAATCCAGGAGCACCAGTACCTGAAGACGTACCACGTGGATAATAAGGACTATCAACATCAATCATTTCTGCTTGTGCGCATTCTCCAACCACATCCTTGCCTTCACGAAGTAAACCGTCCACAGCAACAGAAACATCTCCAAGGCTAGAAACAAGAAAGCCAGATCTATCAATTGTAGCTTTTATCCCAGAAAGATACTCCTCAAGTAAAGAATTTTTATCTCTTGTAAGAGAAGCAAAAGCAACTCTCTCAGAATAAAGATAAGCCATGTGCATAACACGATCAGCATCTGTAAATATATCAGCAAGCCGTATACCTGTACGTTCATGTTTTGATGCATAGACAGGAGCAACCCCTCTTCCAGTAGATCCAGCTGCTGAACTTCCATTTGCTCTTTCATTAAGACCATCAAGATGAATATGCCAAGGCATGATCACATGTGCACGAGGATCTATCATTAAGCAAGGGTCTATACCTCTGCTCTGTAAGCCTTCAATCTCACCAACAAGCACATCCAGATTAATTGCCATACCTCTACCAAGAAATCCCTTTTTTCCAGCAAGCACAGCAGAAGGAACAAGATGCAGTTTATAGATTTGACCTTCATGCATAATAGTATGCCCAGCATTATTTGCACCTTGTGCTCGTATACCTGCGACATAAGAATCTAATAGAGCCAAATTATGCACATTTCTACCTTTCCCCTCATCTCCAAATTGTGCACCAACAACAATATCTAACATCAAAAGCAGAAAACAGAAAGCTCCATTTATAAATATTTCAGGAGTGAAAACTATACGTTAGCATAGAGCACAAAATCTAGTAATCTCTGCCAAGACTGTTTTGCTTCTACAGGAGCAAAAGAAAGACAAGAACTCCCAGAACAAATATCTGTATGCTGTCTTTCTTCAACCGCAAATAAATTCCAAGAAAGTTCTCTACTTTGAGGAAGAAGATTTGCAGGAGAATCTGGAACAGAAACAACCATTTCTTGTGTGCATGTTCTCTGTATACAAGAATATCCTCCACCTAAAGAAAGATCACATTGCATATTTTCAGAACAAGGAACAGAAAGGCTTGCAGAAGTAAAAGTAAGAGTTAAAAGCAAAGTAAAAACTAACGCAACCTCTATTTTCATAAGAACCTATAAAGAAACAGCTTTTATAAATGTTACTCAAGAATATTCAAAAAAGAAAAAAGGCCTAAATCGCCAATGCTTGGAACGTTATGGTAAAAGTCTTTGCCCCAGCAGTTGCATCCTTAGGAATACTCAATTTAGCCCAGATATTTATAGAATCTGAAGCATCTGAAAAATCAAGAGCATCACAAATACCTAAAGTCACATTTTGGTTTTGTTGCAAAATGTTCTCAAACCCATTAGTTAAGGCATTTGCAGAGCATGAACCTCCTTCATCATTTTCAGAAAAAAGAGCAACAGCTGCACTTGATGTGAGAGGACATCCATTAGGCGAAGGTACCCCACAAAAGAGCTGTTCAGCATCCTGTTGATTTCCATACGCACTCACATTCACTTTCACAGATCCATTATTTCCAAGAATAAACCCATTTAAAGCTCCTAAGGAGTTAGAAGTGTTAATCCAGCAAGAAGGATTTGCTCTCTGATCATTTGTACCAGCACCACCATAGGTCTTATTAGAATCTAAAATAGAAACACCCGTTGTACAAGAAGCATTATAATATCCTTGACCAAGATCAATGTTTGAGTCTGTCATAATGATTCCTGCAGTCCCAGACTGTGTTAAGGTAACTGTGGATGAACTATCCGTCACTCTCCCGGTAACAGACAATACTGGTACATCTACCCAAGAGAGGAGAACATAATTGAGTACGACCCCTCCAATGGAAAAGACAATAGCTAATATTAGTAAGAGAACTATTGTAGAGTCTGTTTGATTTTTATTCATGTTTTACTCATATTATAAAAAAGAAAAAAGAAAGTGCTTATGCAGCACACACTCCTGAAAGAGGAACTGTTCCTGTAAAGGTATAGTTAGCCCCAGTGGATAAATCAGAATACTGAATAATCACAGGAGTAAAATCAAAAGCATCACCTGAAGTAGTACACGCTTTCGCAACACTCGTAGTCTGAGTTGAACCTGGCGTTAAAGTAAACGTTGAACTCCCATTTATAGTTCCACCAACACTAATGTTTTGTATTCGAATACTTGTATCAAGATTATCTTTCATGGTAAGAGTCAAAACATCTGTAGCAGCACTCACATAATAATTAGTGATCCCTACATCAGTAGTTCCCCAATACGCTTCAGATGCCTGTTTAGAAGATGCTTTTCCTATACCTGGAATTCCACCTAAAACACCAACAACTATGAGCGCAATAATAACAACAACAGCGAGAATAATTAAGTATTCTGTCGCACCTTGACCTCTTTTATTCATAACGTCACCTCCTCCAATGACTAAAAGAAAGATAGAAAAACTACTTTAAATACTTTCCTCTAAAAGAGGTTTTCTGAAGAATAATCTTCCAAGTACCAAATATGAAGAGAGTAATACTTTGCAAAGAGCTTTTGGTAACTCAAAGAAGGGTATTTCTTCTGAAGCTGTTGAAGAAAATGAAACTCATACGTAAGGTCTTTTTCCTCAAGTTCATAACTTCTAGCTACAAGATCAGAACGAAAATGTTCATAGTCTAAATGTATAGAAGAATATGTAACAATAGTTGTTTGTTCATGAGCCAAAACAAAACTCAAAGAAAGAGCGACAAGCAAAAGGACAAGGAGTCCAAAGAGAAGATATCTTTGTTTCATAAAAACAAAAAACAAATTTCAAATATTTAAATATTTTTATCCTAAAAAACCACTGACAAGAGAACGAAAACCAATAAAGAGGAGAACTGAGCCTACTGCAACAAAAGGAGCATATCGTAGGCCATACAAATAATTCCCCGTCTTTATAACCCCAATAAGTGCAGATGCTAAGATAGAAGTAAGGATAAGAAAAATATACGCAATGTGCACAAAGAATGGCACCGTTATACCAATAGTACCAACAAGAGTAGAATCACTTGCAACACCTGTGCTTGCTTGCAAACTTGTCATAACAGCAAGAAAATGAGCAGATATGGAAAATAACAACGGTGCCCCCAGAAGCACAGTAAAAAGAACAAACATAGAATACGTTCTTGTGCTAGAAATAAGTTCAGCTCGTAAGGTACGTACTTCAATAACCTCTCTTGCAAGATCTTCTAACAGCTGGGAAAGTTTCCCTCCAGCCTTCAGTGAAGAAGCCAAAAGTTCCAAAGTTCGATGGAATAGTTCTGATGGGACACGCTCTTTAATCTGAAGAAGAACAAGAGTAAAACTTTCTGTACCTAGTGCCCTTGTCGTTGCATATTGCAGTTCCTCTTTCAAGGGCCCAAATTCATCTCGTAAAGAAAGCCGCATAGCCTGAAAAGGAGTCATACCCGCACGGACATTAGAAGCCATAAGCTGTAAGAAATCAGGCAAGGCCTGCTCTACTTTCTCTTTTCTCTCTTCACATTTAAAGTATGCAAAAAGGTACACAAAGAACTGAATAAGAAAGAAGCCTAAAAAGCCAAAAAACAAAAATAACCAAGAAAAACTATGATGTAAAGAAAGAGGATACAGTATAAAAATCAAAAAAACAAGAAAAGAAAGAATAAAGCCTGAACCTAACCAATAACGCACACCAAAGGTATCTCCCCCATAGATGAGCAATTTTTCAAAACTATTTCTATAGCTTCTAGGATAAAGGGTACTAAAAAAATAATAGGCATGCTTTTTCATTAGAACTGAACAAAAGGCCTCCGTGATTTAATAAATCCTATAAGCACAATTTGCACAAAAACAGTAATCAAAAGAAAAGACACAAAACTCACAGGAGTAATTTGAAACCCAGCAAAACCACTCAAGATAACAAGCATCGTTGCTCCAAGTGTAGGGATAGCAACAGCAAAAAGCATATACAAAAGGCTCCAGAGATTAAGCTCTTGTGCATAATCTTTAATTCTAGATTTTTGTTCTCGGGAAAGGCTTTCAATAATAGTATTTAATGCTCCCTTCACACTTGCTCCAGCCCTCATTGTATTAATGAGTTGCCAAATAACTCTTCGTAAATAGGCACTACGGGTACGTTTTGCCATATTTTCTAAAGCTTTCTCAAGAGCTACCCCTCTATGCATGTCTTGAACCAGTAAAGTAAACTCCTTACTTACCAAACCATACTCCTGTGTAGACACATGAACAAAAGCACTGTACAAAGAAACTCCTGAAGAAACCTGTAAAGAAATATCTTTTAACGCATAGATCAGTGATTTATCCACTTCTTCTGCTTTTTTTCCACCAATAACATGAGGATAACGAAGAAAAACAACAAGAAAAAGAAGAGTGAAAAGAACAAAAATTCCCACACTATATTCCACAATTTGAAAAGTACTCTTCTGCTGAGAAAAAAGCAAAGCAAGAAAGAGGAAAGTGAAAAGAATAGAATAGAATAGACTGTGTAAGAATGCAAGCACACTATACTCTTGTACTTTAAGAGCAGAATCCATTTCTTCAAGATCAGACTTTAGTCCAGAAGTAAAACGAGAAAAAAGAACACCAAGCCCTAATAAAAAACGAAAACGATGCAAAGTACTTTTTTCTGGTAAAAACATAAAAGGAACTTTTTGCATAGAGCTTTGATACCACTAGGCTTAATAAAAATTTCGAAGAAAGCACAAACGTCTAAGGAAACAAATGGCTAAAACTCTTTTTCGCCTGAGCAGCGCAAACAACCAATTCAGGACTACGGTAATACAACTCCATAATTTTTCCTACCTGCACTATATTCCCCATATCCTGGTCTATCATCCATTGGAGAATCATCTCTTTTTCACGAAGATCTTGCTCAATTTGATCCAAAGTCATCCCAACATGTAAGTTTAACTCCTCAAATATCCGAGAGCTCTTATTGGAAAGTTCAAACTTATCTACCCTTGGTCTCCAACGAAAAACATAATTCAACGCAAGCTCTTTTCCACCTTGAAGAATTTCTGCAACCTCTAAAGTTCTTCGCACATTCTTTCTTCTATCCCTATGCTGAACAACAATAAGTTGTAGTGCCTCTAGTTCTGCTTTAGGAATAGAAAGGGGAGGTTCTAAAAGTCTTCTTTTGATTTGTTCAACGGTATCAGCATGCATAGTAGTATATACCGAGTGTCCCGTATGCATAGCCTCAAACATAGTTTCAGCTTGTTCTTTTCGTCGTACTTCCCCAACAATAATTCTATCTGGACGCATACGTAAAGATGCAACCATAAGATCAAGCATAGTTACTTCACCTAAACCTTCAGGGTTTTTATCACGAGAACTTAAAGGAACCCAATTCCAATGTTGTGCTTCACTGAGTTCAATTTCCCGAGTATCTTCAATACTAATAATTCTTTGTTTAGGAGGAATAAAAATCGACAAAGCATTTAAAAAACTTGTTTTCCCTGATGCAGTTCCACCCGTAACAAGGATAGAATTCTCATACTGTATTGCAAGCCACAAAAAAGCAACAATTTCCTTAGAAGTAGTTTTATTTTGAATCAAACTAATAATCGTCCAAGGGCTTCGTGCAAATTTTCGAATAGTTATCGTATTTCCTAAAGTAGAAACCGGAAAAAGCGTTGCAGCAACCCTATCACCAGTAAGAAGATGTGCATCCATAATGGGGTCTAATGCACTAATTTGTCTTCCAACCTTTCTTCCTATTTGTGAGGCAAAGTTATAGATACTTTCCTCATCATCCAGCTTTCGTGTGCTCTTTAACCAACCATGTTTCTTATGAAAAACAGTAATAGGATATACAGAGTTATTAATCGCAATCTCCTCCAGAAAATCATCCGCAAGAAAAACTTCTATTTCTCCAAGGCCATACATATTATGAAGAAGAATTCCTGCAAGGAGCTTAATTTTTTCTTCAGACATATTGGTAAACTTTTCTCTGAGACTTTCAGCGGCTTGAACATAAAATGCATCTTTAAGAGCACGTATTTTAGTAGGATCAGTAATTTCTTCTATATTCACTGGTGTTTCACGAGACAGCTTTTCAGAAATTTCTTGAAGGACAGCCTTTGTAGCAATGTCTAATTGTGGAAGAGCAAGATCATAAAGGCCTACATTCTCTTCACTATCCTGAAAAATAGAAACAATTCCAGTGACCCCATCCGCAGAAAGGGTATAGCTTTCAAGCAATTGACGTGTCATACGCTTCCTCCTGAGAAATACACAAGAAGTGAATCAAAAAAGAAAAAATAAAGGAGAATAAAAAGAATGGCAAAGAGAAGAAGAACCAGAAAGACAACCTTCCTTTTTTTTGTAGAAAAAATACCTGCTGGAGAAACATTTTCTTTTTTTTGTTGAGGCAAAGCGCCTTTCAAGCGATACAACACGGCTCCAGTGGTAGTATATTCAATATCTAAAAGTCCTTGTTTTTCTAAAAGTTTTGCCCAGTCCTCAACCTGTGAAGAAGAAACATCTAAAATTTCAAGAACCTTTGTATGTAAGACAGAATCTCCAGAAAGTTCTAAAATATGATAAAACTTATCGATATCCGTTCGAAAAGAAACAGAATCCTTTACAACTCCAGTGTTTTTTTGAACAAGGTCTTGTTTTTTTTGAAGAGGAGTTTTTTCTTCCACCAAAGAAGCTTCCTGATTTTTTTCTATCCCCTTTTTATATAAACCCATAGAAGAAAAAAGGGAGAGAATCTATAAAAAGCTTACGTCTGTCAAAAAGGCCACCACCAAGAACGTGTTTTCGAAAGAGTTTCACCAGTGACATGTTGTGCAAGGGCTACATACCTCTCTGTAAGCTTTCTTTGTGGATACAAAAGAGTATAAGGGCGCATTGCGGCAAGAGAATGAAACATTTTCTGATCTTCAGGTAAAATTGCCAAAACAGAATATCCTAAAGTATTTTCAATTTCTTTTCTTTTGAGTTCAAAAGATTTTTTCTGTACTCTATTCAAGACTAAACCTAAAAGAGGCTTTTTGCTTTTTTCAATAAGACGTACCGTACTCACACTCGTACTCACAGTGGGAAAATCTGGACTTAAGACAACAAGCAATGCATCAGCAGCATCTAATGTAGCATGAATTTCCTGTGACGGAGAAGCATCAATAAGGATATAATCATACTTGCCAGAAAAATGTTTTAATTTACTTTTAAACGTATCATAAGAAACTTTTTTAGGATAATGCAGACTTGCAGGAATAAAATGAAAGCTATCTTCAAAATCATGTACAGCAGTAAAAATATGATGTTTTCCATCTAAAACATGATGAATCGTTACCTCTGGTTGCACAACTCCCAGATGCATGGCCAGATTAGGCGCAGAAAAGTTAGCATCAACAAGAAGAACTTTCTTTCCAAAATGCCTTGCAAGCACTGCACCAAGATTACTCGTAATGCTAGTCTTTCCAACACCACCTTTAACAGAAACAATTCCTATAACCTTAGTTCGTTTCATGTCTCACCTTCTTTAATTCCGCAAGTACCTGTTCTTTATCTTTTTTCTCCGTTTTCACTATATGCACATGTCGTACAGGTAGGCCCAAAAGCTTACGTGCCTCATCACCATCAACAACACCTCTTTCAAAAAGATCTAAAACTTTTTTCATCTTTTCAATATCTTCAGTATTTTCATGCAAAGGTTCATGTACTTTTTTCATCACTTTTTTATACACTTCAAAATCAGGAGAATTAACAAAAGTGGTAACTTTATCTTCAGGAATTTCCCCAAGAAGATCATCAGTAACTTTGAGAACTCTTCGAACTTCTTCATCAAGGACTTTAGGGTATTCATGGAGGATATCTTCTTTTAAACTCATAAGTTGTTCATTTCTCTGTTGTACAGTTTCTTCTTCATCCTGCACCTTTTCCATTTTTGCATAATGACTTTGAGATAAAACTTTAGGAGATGTTTTTTGTCGATGAAAGAATCGAGAAAAAAAACCTTTATGTAAAGAACTATGCAAAGAGGAAGAGTTTCCTACATGTCCCTTCTTCTTTTTAATAAAGTTCACACAAAGAGTAAAGACCAGAAATCCCAAGATCAAGAAGCCAAGAGCCATAAAAACATAACCAAAAGAGGATCCCTCCACTTCAGAAGTTGAAGAATCATAGGTCCTATTTACTGGACTTTCCACTTGTATCTCTACATCCTCAGCAACAACAGCTCCTAAAAGAAGGAGAATGAAGAAAAGTATAAACCACCGCATAAGCAAGAAAAGGGAGAATAATCTATTTAAATCTTACCCCTCAATCCCCAAGGTTTTAGTTTGCGATATTCCAGAACCACGCACAGTAATACTCGTATTCGTACCTACAATAAGAGTCCTATTCATTTCGGAATAGACAAGATCCAAACTCATAAGAGTAACATTAGGATCATAATCAAACCAAAGAGTTCCATCACGACCATTATATCTCTGAAAATAAACAGAAACGGAACTACTCGTAAAATTCACCTGAAAGGCACTATTAGCCGCACTTGGAGAAAGCAGTCTCTCTGTATTCAAAAGCTCCCTTCCTGACCTATCAATCATACGCACATGAACGAAAGTTCCAGAACTTCCAGCACTAGGACTAGCACTCGCATTTAAAGCAGTCGTATTAGAAACAATGAGCGTAACATTCACTTGTTTCAATAAAGTGCTATTTTGAGTATATACATAAAAATTACTACTATTTTTTTCTGTACTCGTTCCGTACAAAGGCACGGTAAAGCCATAACTAAGACTACCCACAGAGAGAGGATATTGTAAAGCAGAAGAATAGTTTCCTTGCAAAAATTGAGAATAACTTTGGAGCAATGTAGGATAATCCACACTAGAATTAAATCCTCCTTGGAAAGAAACCGTAACATTTGCGAAAGTATGATTAATAGTCACCCTTTCAAAACCCTGTAAAACCAAAATATCACTGGTGAGATCATCAAAGATATAATCCAAAGAACGTGCACTAGAAAGAAGAGTTGTAGAATCACTAGAGAATTGATTATACCAATGAACATACGCTAAAGTAGAGATAACAAAAGTACTCAAAAACAAAAGCATAAAGACAGTAAAAAGAAATCCTTTTTTATCCATCATACCACCCCTCAAGATGTGCAAGGTATAAAGAACCATTACCACTAACAAAGCTTCGAGAAAGAATCAAGGGATAAGAAGTATTAAGACAACCCTCAGTTACAGCAGAGTACTGCCTAATCATTGCAGGAGAGTAAACAGTCACATTAAAACAAGTTTCATTTCGCAAAGAAGAATTGAGAAAGGAACTCAAATTACTCTGCGTAAAAGCATCTTGTTGTTCCATAACTGTTGCAACACTCTCTGCGTAGCTCAAAAGTTCACTATCACGAAGTTTTCCAACATCAAGATGTGCACTCCAATAAAAAAGCATAGTAAACAGAACGACAGCAACTCCTAATGCAAATAAAGCATCAAGACTGAAGAAAACTCCTTTTCTGTTCATTTCCAAACTCCTAACTCTACAATAACTGGTTTTGTATCAAGAACCGCTAAGCGTTTCACAATAACAACATCATGAACAGTATAGGGAGCACTCACACCAAAAGAGTAGATAATACCGGAAGCATTTATGATATGGACATAATCTTGATATCCAGCAATTCCCAAAGCAAGACTTGTATTCACATAACTACTATTTCTATCAACAAGTGCTTGGACTTTTGTAATATCTAAAAGATAACTTCCTTCTGTCACCAAGCCCAAGGAAGAAAAACTACCATTCATTCCCCAGTTTCCAGGGTTTCCAGAAGTTAAAAGCAAAGTATCCATTGCTAATTGTGCTTTAATTTCCATTTCTGCTCTCTCAGAACTTGCAAGCGATCTTTGTTCAACAAGTCGAGAAAGAGAAAGGCAAAGAAGCAAGAGTACAAGAAATA
>JAHFJQ010000091.1 GCA_023245755.1 archaeon
CAGGTCTTGTTCCTAAAGGGGGGACTGGAAGTGTTCTTACGACCAGGCTTATATTTGCGGTTTGTCCAACACGGATAGGAATAAGGGGTGCTGCATTCACTATTGTTCTTCCCACTCGTGCTTCAACAGTATCAATGAGTAAGGTTGGTGTTGCAGGATCATTCACAGCAATAGCTCCAGGAACTGCAGCAGGAACATTAAAACCCAAAGCAGGAGCATTCAGAATGTTTACAGTAAAAGCAAAAGGCGAACCTGTACTTATAGGGAATACTGCTGTAGTAAGAACAATCAGCCCAGGTGCAGCTGGTCCACCAGCAGTGGTTGTTCCTGTTAAAGGAGCAGAAAGCGCAATTCTTGGGAATCGAATTTCTACATTGAGTCCATTCACTCCATTTCCTGCAGGGTCTCTTGCTTCCACAGTGATATCTGCAGTATTTCCTCTAAAGATAGGAGCAACTGCTGGCACAGTAATGGTAAGGTTTTGTGTGACACCAATTTGAATATCACGATTGGGAATAGTTTGTGTGGGGTCAATATCAGGATGAGGAGCAAACTGAATTTCCATAACTGCAACACCAGCAACTGCAGGAGCAGTGTACGTTACAGTACATTCTCCACGAGCATTTGTCGTTACTGTTGCCGGAGCAATAGCACCATTGTTTGCACGAATAACCGTGATGTTTAAACCTGCAAGGCGTACTCTTCCAAAGTTTCTCCCAAAAGCTCGTCGGGATCTATATGCAGTAAAAGCAAAAGGAGTTGCAGTTCCTGGAAGGACAGTAATTCGTGGCCCACCTAGTTGTGCAATGTTACCTATGTTCTGTGGTCCAGCACGTAAATCTAAAATAAGTTGTCTATTTGCTAAAGGTGCTCGTGGTGTTCCTCTCCATGTCCTCCATCTGTTTGCAATCCAACTTCCAATAGCAACAATAAGTCCCCAAAGTCGAGTAAAGAACCAAACAATTCCTCTCCATAATCGTTGAAGAAGCCACCAGAGTGCAAGGGCAATTGCACGAGGAACTCTCCAGAACAGAAATCGTAAAACATTCCACACTACTTGTCGAAAGGCAGGATAACGAAAGAGCAGCCACAGTAAAAAGAGAAGTGCTAAAACAACCAAAAGCCAAAATCCATTTGCAAGAATAAATCCCAGCGCTCCACCAGGCAATGCAAGTCCAGCAAGTCCTCCTCCAAGAAGATATCCTAAGAGCGCAAGAACCGCAATAATTCCGAGCATCCACAAAAATGCTCGAAGAAAAGAATCACCAAAGCCCCCACCAGCACCACCACGTACTCCTGGAAGTCTACTAATCAGCATAAAGAGCAGGCCAATAACAATAGCTGCTAAAAGGAAAACAAAAAATGTATTCAATTTATAGAAAATCAAATAGTGAAGATCAGAAAACATTTCGCTTAAGAATCCGCCAGCACCCGGTGTGGATCCAAGCCCTGCTGCAAATGCAGGAGTCGATCCTAAAGCAAAGAATAAGATCAGTGTAGAAACAAGTGCAAGAATAAGACGCAGCCAAGAAATTTTTCCTTCTGTTTTTTTAACAAAGACACCATAGAGTGTATAGAAAATAATGAATGGTGCAATAAACATAATGACCCAACCAAAACTTTGGACAACTGGGTCAGGGGTGAAACGAAAAGCAAAGAATGCAAGCAAAAGAGAAAAAATATTTCCTAGCTTTTGTTGTTCTTTTTTAAAAATGGTTTCTTTACAGACTTTTAAGAAAATAATGAAAATAAGCATTGCATAAGCAACTTTCAAAAAGATAAGACTACTATCGCTAGTCCCCGTAATCAGGCCTAAAAAGCTATCTGCTGCAAAGACTTTGGGCAAAGTGAGAAAGAATACTAAGGGAATAAGTCCTACCAAACCTCTTTTCATAAAAGAATTTTATCCTTTCTATATATATAAATGTTTTCGTTAGAAAATAAATAAAAGAGGAAAGTAAGAAAATTAACGAGCCTTTTTTTTCTCAACTGATAATAGCCTTTCAAGAACGGTTCCTTGTATAGCTGAAGTATCATGTTTTTTGAGATCGTTAATTAGTCCTGGAGAATTTTCAAAGCCTTGGGCTTGACCCTTCAGAATGATTGCGAATTGTTCTGCAGTTTCTTTATCACCAGCACCTTCAATATTTCCAAGTGTAGTCAACTGCGTGTTCAACGCATCAATTTGTCCATTAAGGTATGCCCGAACAATACGAATTGCTCGAATATCAGCATCATCTAAAGCCCCAGTGGGGATTACTTTTTGTCCCCATGTAAACGGATTCCACCAACTCATAAAAAACAGTTCAAAGCAAAGAACTTTATATACTTTTCTTTTTTTTCGTTTCTTTGAACTCTAGTGCTAAAGAATTAATGCAAAAACGTTTTCCACTTGGTTTTGGTCCATCATCAAAGACATGGCCCAAGTGTCCTCCACACTTTTTACATTGCACTTCAATACGATGCATAAAAGAAGAAGTATCTTCTTTGTACACAATATGATCTCCATGTGCAGCAAAGAAACTGGGCCACCCAAAATGAGAATCAAATTTTGTATCCGAAGAAAAGAGGGGGGCGTTACATCCGGCGCAGTGATACATTCCTGTTTTTGTATTTGTTAATAGTTTCCCAGTAAAAGGCATTTCCGTTCCTTTTTCTCGCAAGATATGATATTGTTCTGGAGTGAGTTTCTTTTTCCAATCACTCTTTTTTTCAACCATACAACAAAGAGAGAGTCTCTATACATATAAATCCTTCGCAGATATATTTTTATACTCCATGAAAATTTCGAAAACTATGCGTCCTTTAACAGATATCGTGCAAGACCAAGTCTTTATTATTGGACGTTTTCGTGAGCTTCTTGGTCCAGAGACAAAATGGATCCCTGTTCGTCCGAGAGAAAGATACGGGGTTGTACACCTTATGGGGTATGAAGGTCCAAATGCTAAGATTGCAATCTTTTCTCAGACAAGTTCTCTAAGTCCCGGAAGAATAATCGTGGTAAGAAACTATTGCTCACAAGTACCTGAGGATATAGTGTATGAAGTGCTTGGGCAAATAGAAAGCTTAGACACTATCCGAAGAAATAAAGCCCTCATTCAAAAGAGAGGTTTTCAACCCTTCGATCGTTTCTTAGTCTATTATCAATAGCTATTTAAAGAAATTCCTTCTCAAAAACAGCATGTTTGAAATCAAAGAATGTAAGACAAAAGGAGGCTATACAGTCAAGCCTCTAAAGAATATGCACCTAGATTTCACAAAAATAAAAAAGAATTTCACCGTCATCTTTGACAGTCCCATTGCAATCGTAATAAAAGAGGAAGAAATCGAAGTCGTTATACATAAATATGGGGAACTCTTAGTCAAGAAGTGTAAGGATACAAAAAAAATGGAAGCACTTGCACGGAGGATTTATGCATGAAAGTTCATTATGACCGAGAAAAGAAAGATTTTGATGTAAAGGCAAAGAATGTCAAGGAGATGTTAAAAGAACTCAACATTCTCAAGAATTCTGTCATTATTGTAGTAAATAAAGAAGTGGTCACTGAAGAATACAGCTTCAAAAAGACGGACAAAGTCAAGATCTTATCTGTTGTGTCCGGAGGATAAGCCTTATAAAGCTCTTCTAGACCTAAAAAGACTATATGTGTCAGAACTGCAATAAAAAACCTGTATACAAATTAGGATCTGGAGAGAATCTTTGTAAAGTATGTTTTCTCAAATACGTAGAAAAAAAAGTACGTAAGACTTTACGAGTATACAAACTTATTGATAAGAAAGATGAAATAGCAGTTGCAGTTTCTGGGGGCAAAGATTCCTTAACCGTGATAGATTTGCTTTCTTCCATTTACAAAACAAATAAACATATAAAAATAAAAGCACTCATGATTGATGAAGGCATTCAAGGATACCGTGACCAGTGCATTACTCCTACAAAGAAATTCTGTAAAGAAAGAAATA
>JAHFJQ010000092.1 GCA_023245755.1 archaeon
GGAAGGTACTATCGACGTCTTTGACCTTGGGACAGTAGTCTTGTACACTCCTCCATCGCGTTTTTCTTCTACTTTTTGTGGCCCTTCTGCACAAGGACTAAGCTCTTCTTTTCCCAGTCTTCCAGATCTCTCTGATTTTAGGGCTACATATCTAGAACCAAGGCCTCTTTTCAATACTCCAATGGCACCTCCGATTCCCGTGATAGATTTTAGTGCATTACAAGAAGCATGTACACCACCTTCTCCATATGGTTTACAGGGTGAAGAAAAATTTCAATTTGGATATGATCTCCCTAATAGTCGTTTACAACTTCACTTTCATGGACAGGATGAGACAAGATTAACCCATGGGCATCTAAAAGAGTATGGAAATCCAGATCCATTATGTAACCTCTCCGGTAGGGAAGCAGCATTATTAGATTTAGATGCACAAAGAATGGGTTTTCATAAATTTCGGAGATGATATGAAAGAACTTGAAATAACGGCAAAAAAGGATCTATTAAACATTCTAGAGAGATACTTAGAGTGTGGTTTAACCGAGCAGATAAAAATAGATGCTGAAAAAGTGTATCTTGGGTATCTTCCTGCACAACAACTTATTCGCCCAGATTTATACCGCTTTGTAGGTTGCTTATTTCCCTTAGCATATCCCTATCTTATGCCAGTAACAGGAGTTCCACCAACAAAAGAAAAGGTAAAAGAGTTGATAGAAGAATTAAAAAAAATCAAACTTTAACATGGTTTTATCCTTACAACTCATCAAAGAAATCGGTGAAGCATTTACACAAAGAAATTTTCATTGTAGACCAGAACAGTCACAAATAAAACTCTATTCAGAAAAAGATTGGAAAGAATTCTGCAAACGGAACAGATTTGAAGAAGGGGGTGAAGCTGTCTATGTCCCAAAAGTAAAAACAGCCTATTTTCGTGCTGGTTCTCCGTTCTTTATTCCAAACTATTTTCATGAATATTTTGGGCATGGTCTTTTATACGAGCATTCCCTCCTAGGAAAAGAGCTAGAGGCCGTACTCCATACAGATAGCGATGCGCAGGAATTTCTCCAAAGGAAAAGAGAAAGAGGAATGCTTGGATTTGTAGCAAGTAATAGAGAAAATTATGAAGGCTTTGCACTTTGGCTAGAGGAACAGCTCTGTAAAGCATCGGGCAATGTTGATCTCTGGGAACAGAAATACAGAGGGTTTTCTGTACAAGACAGAGAGTTGGTTGCATTCTTTCAAGAGGCCGAACAAGTGCTCACAGCTTTTGGTTTGAGTGCGCAAATGGGCTTTCCCAAGTATTATACTCCAAATACTTTAGAGATATTGCTAAGAAGATGGTACGCTTCAGACAGTCATCCCATAGATCTTGCACTCGTATATGGTTCACAAAAACCCTATAGCGATATTGATCTGCTTGTTGTTTCTCCAAGTCCTTCTAGAAATATTTTTAATGGTTGGCTTGATATCTATCATCTAGAGCGGTCTGAATTTTTCGCTCTTGTAGAACACTTTGATATTTCAGTCACAGAAGCATTAACTACAGGAACAGTCATTTGTGGAAAGGGTATGTATGAAGCTGCAAAGAAACAAATGAGTACACAAAGAATAACAAAGAAAGCAATTCGACATAACAAAAGACGAGCAGAAGAACTACGAGCAAAAGCGGATAGTATTCTCTCTGAAAGAGAACAAAAAGCAGATCTTTCTTATGCCCAAAGTTATCAAAGAACAGCTCAGCTTCTTGGACAAGGAAAAAGAGTATTAGGCAGAGCAGATCTAGTTTAAGGAAGCTGAAGAAAAACCTTCCTTAGTGCTTTTTTTTGTCTCTTTAGGGTAAGGAAAAGCCTTATAAGCTTGTTTTGCCTAGAAAGAGTAGGTATTTTCACACAAAAATGGGCAATATTCGTAATCTTTTAGGCGCAGGACTTCTTGGGCTTTTAGCAGCCAAGGCTGTGCATGCACAAACACCGGATACTGGATATGCAGACATGTCTCATGCTGAGGTAAGAAAAGCATTATATGACAAAGCTACAAGAGTAAGTTATGAGACGTGGAAACCACAAGTAGTAGATTACGATGGTGCAGTATTAGTCCTTTTCAATTCTAGTTGTAATCAAACAGAACAAGCAGATCTCGTTGATAGGAATATGGAAGTAGTGTATCTTGGTTTGGTTGATAAATTTGAAGATGCAACAGTAAAGGGTTTACCCATTCGTTTTGAAGTCTATGATGTTTGTGGGAAAAGTAAAAGTGAGTTTTTAGGTATAACTGCACCTTGGCCTAGAACAAATATGTATCTTGATGGGAAATTAGTTGACTCCAGAAGTGGTGGCCCTCCTACAGAAGATAAAATTCCTAACTCAGAAAAAGCTTGTATTGCATGGATAGAATCAAATCTTCTTGGAAAACCCTATGTAAAAGATGGGCAAGATTTAAGGGTAGTCTATAATGGAACTCCAGGTGCTAGTTTTCAGCCGTACAAACAAAACTAAAATATTATAAAGCTGTTTTCTATTAGGATTATTATGAAAAAGAGAAGTGTGATTTTTTTCTTAATCCTAGTTCTGATTTTAGTATCAGTTAATATTTCACGAAGTACGGAGGATGTATTTGGTGAAGATGGAGTAACTAATACAGATAATAATGCAGGTAAGACTGTAGAAACCCTTGATGCAGCAGTAACAGCAAATCCAGATATAGCAGTAACCCCAGCACAAGAAGCAACAGACACAGATCCAGCAACTCCCCTAACCTATGATGTCAGTGAAACAACAACAGATCTTACTGTAACAGAAATTCCTAATGATGTTGCAATAGAAACAACCCAAGGAACCATCTCCTCTTTCTCCATGACCAACGCTCTCTTCTCCCTGGGTAGTTTAATCCAAGGTTCCTTCATTTCTTTCACGAACAATAATAACATTTACATAAATTCTCTCTTCGATGCATCCACCTTTACTGCAACCTTAGACAACGGTTCTTCCTTAGAAGTGGGGCAAAGGTCTTCCTTTGGAGACATGGGCAAAGTCGTGGTACAAATTGATGGCACAGGCAATCTCACGCAGGATAATAGTATCATCTTTGTTCCGCAAGGAAATGATCCAGAGTACATTTATTACAATACCACGCAAATAGAATTCCAAGATGGAGATCTCTATTTATTAGGAGAATCCATATCAAACAAAGATGGAACGCAAAGCACAACAACTGCCTTCTTTGATGAAAACGGTTTCACAAAAATAGAACTCCCTCCAGGCAATGTCTATAGTATTTTTGACTATAGCATAGCAAACACAGGAGATCAAGATCGTATTATCTGTAAAAAAAATCCTCTCTGTGATATTAATATTGATGAGTCTACCTTTACTGTAAAAGGCAAAGTAAATTTCTCTCTTCAAGCAGAGATTTCTTATACCAGCTACGATGAAAACAATATATTTACTATTGACACAGCAACCGGCATTGCTTCTTTAGAAAATAGAAAACCAAGTAGGGACAGACTCAGTGACATGTTTGTAGGCCACTTCCGTATCACAGAAACAAGTACTGGCCTCTACTACACTCCTCAAAAAGATTCTATTCTTTCGCCCATAAAGATATATACCTCAATAAATCAAAATAGTACACTGACCATCACGCAAGATTCTATCATCGCAGAAGCATATACTGCATTTACAAATGAAAACAACGCAGGGAGGTCCTGTTATGAAGATACTACAAGCTACTGCTAAAAAAGGGCAGTTTACTCTCTTTATTGTTTTAGGCTTTGTTATCCTTATAGCAGCAATGATCTTTTTCGTCTTTTTCCAGCAAGACAGTACAACAACAGAACTAACACAAATTGAATCA
>JAHFJQ010000093.1 GCA_023245755.1 archaeon
AACACCTATGCAAAAAAACTTCAAGTAAAAAAACTTGCAACGGGGCACAACCTGGATGATGAAGCACAAACCATCATTATGAACCAATTCAGAAAAAATGTTCTTGCCTCTGCTCGTCTTGGGCCAATGACAGGTATAGAAGACCATGAAGCGTTCGTACGCAGAATTAAACCCTTATACTTTCTTACAGAAAAAGAAATTATGACCTATGCATTTGTGAAAGGGATCGTACGCGAATTTAATGAATGTCCCTACAACAAAGAAAGTTACAGAAATCAAGTACGAGAAATGCTCAACAATTTTGAAGAACTCTATCCCGGAACAAAACATTCTATTGTGAGTTCTTTCTTAGAAATGCTTCCCGCACTGCAAACACAAGAAAAGGGAAAAGGAAAAATAAAACAATGTATACAATGTGGACAGCCCAGTTCGCAGCAGCAATGTCAGAAATGTCAAGTCTTACAACAGCTCAAACCTCTCTAGCATATCTTCCAGTTCTCTATTCATTTCTGCAGTATCACAGAAGCCCAAGAAATCCCTATTGAAGCCATACCACTGTTCCATTTCTTGTTTCAAATAAGGGCTTACTCGTGTCGTCATAATACGATCAAATAAAATATCATATGCTTGCTGCAACATGGTGGTATGAAATGCCCTAGCATCTTCGTCCAGAAACACGAGATATCCATCGCTTAATTCTAGGTCTCGTGCCTTTTCAAAGTAGTACCCTATAGCATTTCTGGGTATTCTTCTTTGTACAACTTGTTCTTCAACCGTTATGTCTTCTAACATTTTTTCCTCCTTGCATAGCGTTCGCTATCTCTTTGTTTTTCTTAGCTTTCATACAGCGCCGGAGACGGGACTTTCCGTGCAGAACACCTTTGAACCCGTGAAACACGTGTTGGGTGTTTGCTGGATCTTAAGTCCAGTGCTTTCACCAGACTCAGCCACTCCGGCTTTGCTGCGAAAGGTTTTTATAGTTCTCACTACAAAACTATAATGTGTTGGGTTTTTGCTGGATTCTTATCCGGTCTTTTTCTTTTCGGAAACTTTATATCCCCAAAGAGTTTTATGCGCTGGAGCTGGGATTCGAACCCAGAAATCATTGGGATGATCAGGTTTCCCCATACCTTTAGCCCCCAAAGCTAAAGGACTTTGAGACCCTTGCCTTACCAGATGAGACTACTCCAGCATATTCTTTCTAAGAAAAATGTTTTAAAAAAGCTTTACACAAAAATTCCGGAAAATTTTCAGAAATTCCGAAAGATTTTCAAGAGGTAGAGGATAATATTCTATTTTCTCTATCCTACACATCCCTAAAGATATATTCTAGCAAGAAACTTTATAAATCCAAGAGCTATAGAAAAGGATAGAGGTGTACATGACAAGCACAGTATATATCCTATTTAGTATTTTTGATTTACTACTCTTATTTACCGGAGCTTTTTTTGCATATAGAATTTATACCTTCCATAATCTTTCCAAAGGTTGGCTTACTGTTCCCCTAGGTTTTTTTCTCATGGGTATACGCCGTATCCTTGCAACATCGAATTATGTAGGCTATTTTCAAAATTCTTTCCTAAGTTTAGAATATGTAGATTCTGTTTTTATTCCCCTCATTATTACTTTGCTTCTTGTTTTTGGGCTCTATGTAATGTATCATAATTTTCAGAACTTTTCTCTTGTACAAAGTGATGTAGAAAAAAAAGTACAATCTTTTAAGAAATCACAAACAAAAAAGAAAAAGCGCTAAGAGGAAGCTTTAAAAACCTAGTATTTTTCATTGCTAGACATGAGTCTGTAGCTCAGCTTGGATAGAGCGATAGCCTTCTAAATATTTGAAGGTAGCTATAGGTCGAGGGTTCAAATCCCTCCAGACTCGCTTTATATTTTAAACAAAGTGTTGATTTCAGAAATAGCTCAGCTTCCTAGGATGTTAGAATCAGTTCTATCTTAGAAAAAACAAAGTTATTAAATCATTAAACTTTCTAAAGAAACATGTTCAAGTTTATCACACAAAGAAGACGAGGCACAGCAATTATTGAAACAAAAAAAGGTATTCTTATTGCAGCAAATAGATCCAAGGTTTTCCTTTTACCTGGAGGTGCAGCATCCAGAAAAGAGTCAAGAATGCAAGCAGCAATTCGTGAAGTGAAAGAAGAAACAGGTCTTGAACCCTATTTTGCTATGGCTTTATTCCGCCTTGAAGGAAGAACGCATAGCTTCAAACATATTACCGACTTTCACACGGTGTATTACATAAAAGCAAAGGGAGAGGCTCGTCCAACACAAGAAATAAAATATTTGGATTGGTACAAAGCAGGAAAAGATATACAACTTTCACAAACAACAAAAAGAATTCTTGACCAGTATGTTGAATATAAGAAAAAGAATAAAGTATTATTCAAAGAATTAGAACAGTTTTAAGAGAAAAATATATATAGTCTCTTTTCTTAAACATCTCTATGGCCATTTCTCGAAGGCAGTTTCTTCTTGGTGCAGGAGCAGCTGCGCTAGCAGGAGGAGCAGCATATGAATTTGGGTTTTGGGATCGCATACTTTTTTTCTTTGGAGTAAAAAAATGGCTTCCCTTTCAAGAAACGCTACATAGTTTTCAACATGCACTTAAAGTCTATGTACATGCAGGAGTAACCTATACACATCTTGCACAACTCTACACAGGCTCAGAAAAAAACACAAAAGGTATTCAGTCCTTTAATGAAAAGAAAATCCTCAGAGAAGGAGGATATGCATGTATCCCCTTTGATCTTCTTGCACCCTACGTTTTAGATATTATTGGAAAGAGAATAACAATAAAAGAATATACTATTGATAATGACGATCTTCACTCTCTGGGAGAGTTAGCAGACAAATATCTCAATCCAAACGTCTATAATAATTATATGTATAATGTGTACATGATAGAACTACTTAATAATATTAATCCTGTAACCGACATCGTCAGACAAGGCCAAGTCATTTCTATCCCAGAGTTTCTGATCAAAGAAGACGTAAAAGATGATGCAGAGGATGAAGACAGTGAAAAGCAAGAACCCATAAGAGAAGAAGAAAAAGAAGAAGAAAAACAGCCCTTACCCCCAATAGATCGTCATAGCCTTTTAACCTACTATACGCAATATTATCCTCCAATCAATAAATCCAAAGAAACTGTTGTCAGGGCAATACGCGCAAGAGATCGCTATGGTGCTCCTCGTGTACGTACAGGAGGAAGACTTTCCAGGCATCAGGGATTAGACATTGTTGCATCTGTTGGCACAACCTTATATCCCATGGCTGTAGGAAGAGTGACGATTGCAGGAAAAGAACCAAATAGAAATCTCTGGAGGAATGGAAATGTGGTAGAGATCACCACAAAGAGGGGCTGGACCATAAAATATTGCCATCTCAGAAAAGTATTTGTCAAAAAAGGCCAGCTTGTAGGTTTTGGAACACCCGTAGGGGAAGTAGGAGTTACAGGAATTGCTTCTTCAAATAATCCTCATGTGCATATTGGTGCACGCCTGCTAGGCCAGTTAAAAAATCCTCAAGTATTTTTAGATGGCAATGCAAATTTCTTAGATGTTGCACAGCAGAAAGAGCGAGAGTATGTGGCACACTTTGCAAAGATAAAACAAATTGATAAGAGAAGAGTCTAAGACAATACACTTATAAATTACTACTTTCTTTTTCTCCATTCAATGCAGGCGTAGCCAAGCGGTAAGGCAAAAGGCTGCAACCCTTTCATCGTAGGTTCAAATCCTGCCGCCTGCTTCTCTTTTTATTTTGATAAAGAAAAAGAAGATATTCTGA
>JAHFJQ010000028.1 GCA_023245755.1 archaeon
TGGCATAAATTTTATAGGCCTTATGTGAAATTAGAAGAACAAGAAGTGACGGTGAAAGAAGGACAAGAACTTCATGTAAAAAGCTTGACTATCTTAGATAAGCAAACGTCTCCCCCTAAGCGATATACTCCTGCGTCTATTATTAAAGAATTAGAGAAAAGAGACCTAGGAACAAAAGCAACACGATCAGAAATTGTGGAAAGTCTTTTTGATAGAAACTATTTGAAAAGAGGTGATTCTATTGAGGTTACTGGGCTTGGACTGACAACCATTGCTGTCTTAGATAAATATTGCCCTGAGATTATTGATGAAAAACTCACCAGGGACTTTGAAGAAGATATGGAAAAAATCCGTGAAGGAAAAAGTACAGAGAAAGAAACGCTTGCACATGTGGAAAAACATTTGACGAAAGTGCTTGCACAATTTAAAGCCAAAGAAAAAGAAATTGGAACAGAACTTGCAGGATCTTACAAGGAAACTATGAAAGCAGAGAGCTTTGTGAGAAAATGTGACTGTGGTGGGGATCTTCAGGTACGTTATACTCCTAAATTTAAGAGCTATTTTATTGCATGTTCAAAATATCCTGAATGTAGAATTACTTTTTCTCTCCCAAGAGGATTCTTAGCAAAACCATCTGGGAAATTTTGTAGTGATTGTCAAGCACCAGAAGTCTTATTGATTAAAAAAGGAAAACGTCCTTGGGCGTTTTGTATTAATCCCAATTGTCCTAAGAAAGAAGAATATAAGCGAAGTATTGCTTCTAAACCTGTGTCTTCTTCTGAAGAACAGAGACCTTCCGTTGAGGATCAGCCTTATACTTCTATGCCTTGACTAGTAATAATAAAAGGAATTTTTATTTGTGTACTTTCAATGAACAGTGCTCTCTTTCCTTTGTTTTCTAATCGGATGGTGTAGGCTGCATATTTTTCTAGCAGTTCTTGTGCAACAGGATGATCTTGTTTTTTGAAGTCTGTGTAGATTTGTGAACTGAGAATGACTGGAATTTTTAGTTCTTTTAGTTCTGTGAGCATTTTTTTGAAGGATTTGTTAATGAATAGTTTCTTTTCCTCTGTGCTTTTCTTTCTGTAATGCACCGTAAAGGAGTCAATAATTACTAAAGAAAGATTTTTTGTTGTTTTTAATGTTGATACTGCCTTTGTTTGCTCTGAGTAGCGCTTTGCACGTATGACAATAAGATTATCTAACTCTACGAGTGGATTTATTTGTTGTATGCGCTCAATGTTGCATGCATTTTCTGTGTCTATAAAGATGACTTTTCCTGGATTGTTTGCTGCGATTTGTAAACAGAGTGTACTTTTTCCAGATCCAGGTGGTCCATAGATGAGTGAAAGATCATCAGGGAAGTTGAGAAACTGAAGCATAGCTCTTTGGTACTATTTTGCTTTAAATGGTTTCTTGTCTTTTTTTTGTGGTTTTTTCAACGAAAACTTCATAAATGATTGCTTTACGTTTTTTCTTATGGCTCAGATTTGTTTTAAAACTCCCGACCAGAAAGAGAAAGATTTTGTATTTCGCTTAGCGTATGCAGCTTTTTCCTCCCCCTTATCTTGGAAAACTATAGGTGATTGTGAACGCTCTCTTGATCCTTGGTTTACTGATCCTGTCTTTCGCCTAGGTTTAGCATATGAGCAAGACCCTGTTGCCTTTTCTTTTCTTCGTTATTGTTCTCCACGTATAGCAGAAGAGTATGAAATTCTTGGAGGCTCTTTTTTACAATTACAACCGGCTCCTTGTATTGCTTCTCTTGATATGCTTGCAGTTGAAGAAGGCTTTCGCATAAGGGGCTTTGGTGAAATTTTACTTCGTAGTGTGGTTGAAGATGCACGAAACCAGGGGATTTCTCGTTTGTATGCTCTTTGTTATGGTGCTGCGCAGGGACAGTCTTTAGGTTTATTTCTTAAAAATGGTTTTTTAAAAGTTATTGATCATCCTCGTGCATATGTGGATGGTTCTCCTGGAACATTGGTTGTTTGTGATTTACTGTAGATAATATTCTAACCCTTGTAATTCCCTTAGTATTTCTTCTGTTGCAGTGATTACCTTGCTCATCCAAGGTTTTTGTTGTAGAAATCTTAATGGGCCATCTACACGTTTAAAACCCTTTTTCTTTAGCTGTCTTTCTAGCTCTTGTGTTCTTGTTTCTAATTGTGCAACAAATACTCTTCTTTCTTCGTAGCCTAAAATCCTTGCTGAACTTATGCATGCTAATTCTCTTTCAGATATAAGTGTTATTCCACTTACTCCTCTGAGCTCTAGTCTCCATGCTAAGCCTTGTGTTTGTAGTTCTTCTCTGAGAAATGCTGCATACCCTTCTCTTCTTTCTTGTGTATCCAGAATGGGTATGTCTCTATATACCATTCCTGTTTTTGTTTTTCTGCTCTTTAATACACTTGTGGTTCACTAAGTAGGCTTTCTCCATACGGGTCTATAGCGCACGTCGTTGCAAAGAACTTGTGTGTTCCTAACTGTGTTGTAAATCGGTGTCTACAGCTCTGACCTTTTATATGAAAGGCTGTTGTCCCTTCTTGTCTTCCATGCTTTACGTAGTCTGCGTGAAAAAATACTGCTCCATTTGTAATATCTTCCCCTTCTTGTTTGAGAACGTCAACTACAACTTTATACACTCTTTCTGCAATATTTTCTGGAATTCTTGCATAGCCTAACCTTACTTCTCCGGATTTGTCTTGGAGAGTGGAATCTTTGAATAAACTAGGAAAAAAACTGACCGGATGGAATTGCATGGGTGCTCTTGCAATTGCTTCTAAGCTTGTTCCTGCACGTGCAAAGAATTTTGTTCCATGATTTTTATCAAAAAGGTAGCGATTGAGCATGACCTGTGCGACACCTTCCCAGCCTCTTTCTCTTTGTTCTTGTGTTTTTGCTTTAGGGTCATTTCCTGCTTCCATATATACTACTCTTGTGAGAAGTGCAAGATCTGTGGCCCGTAGTCCATATTCTCTTTGATTATTTAATTCTGCAGCTTGTTGTTCTATGGTAAGCTTTCTTTCTAATGGCTGCTCACATTCATATTGCTCCTTTAAGGCATTTCTTACAACATCTGTGCTTAAATTTGCCCCTAGTGGTTGGCTGTATCCTAAAGTGCCAAGAAGGGCACTTAACCCCATTATATTCATCCATTTCATGCGTGCTTTGGTTTATTAAGGGTATTTAAATAGTTTACTCATTTTGAACCAAGCCTTGTTTCATTTCGAAACACTATATGGGGTAAAAGTTTATATATCTCCTCTTCTTCTTAGCTATATCAAAATGAAACACTCTTCCGAGAATTTGTTTTGTCAATTTTTTGGGTATAGTCCTGAAACGAAGATTATTGAATCGCTTTTGGAATTCCCTACAAGACATTTTACGTTTAATGATATTGTAAAAGAAATTAATGTTAATAGGAAAAGAGCCTATGAAATTCTTCATTATCTTCTTGATGAAGGTTTTATTAAAGAAGTAGAGAAAATAAAGAATATTCAGTTTTATGCTTTAAATGTTCGAAAGCCAGAAATTAAGTGTTTAGACGCCTTTTTTCATAAGCTTTTGAAATAGACGTTCTTATGTATAATAAACTTTAATAATCCTGCAATATATACTCTTTAGGGTGTAAGAAACCTTTATTAAGAGGGTAGGATGGAAGAAAAGATCATGAATGAAGTCGCTTTGAAAGTTATGGAGGCACTCCAAGAGGAAGCTTACAAAGGTATTGTTCGTATAGACACGGAAACCATGCGAGAAATAGGTGTACGTGTTGGTGATATTGTTGAAATTGAAGGTGGAAGACAGACTGTAGGCATTGTTGATAGGGCGTACCCTACAGATATTGGCCAGACTGTTATTCGTATGGATGGAATTTTACGAAGAAATGCTAAAACTGGTATTGGAGAAATTGTTAAAGTACGTAAGGCACTTGTCAAAGAAGCAAAAAGTGTCAGTATTGCTCCAGCACAGAAAGGTGTTACGATTAAAGTTGATCCTAATTTGTTTAAAAGGGGGCTCCTTGGAAGAGCAGTGGTCAAAGGAGATATTCTTGCATTAGGTGGAACACGAAGAAGAAGGACTGCAATGTCTGATAATCCTTTCTTTGAAGATGTTTTTCAAATGTTTGAAGATGATTTTATGGGGGGCTTTGGAATTGCTGGCCTTCGCTTTGTTGTTGCTGATGGATATCCTAAGGGTGCAGTTATCATTACAGAAAATACTGAATTAAAATTTAGCTCTAAAGCTGTAGATATTCTTGAAGAAAAAGTTCCTTATATTACCTATGAAGATATTGGTGGTCTTACTGAAGAAATTAAAAAGGTAAGAGAAATGGTGGAGTTGCCCTTAAAACACCCTGAGCTTTTTGAACGACTAGGAATTGAACCTCCTAAAGGAATATTGTTACATGGCCCTCCAGGATGTGGAAAGACTCTCTTAGCAAAAGCAGTTGCCAATGAATCTGATGCAAGTTTTCTTTTGATTAATGGTCCAGAAGTTGTTTCTAAGTTTGTTGGAGAAGCAGAGAAAAAAATACGAGAGAAGTTTGAAGAGGCTGAAAAAAAAGCTCCTTCTATTCTGTTTATTGATGAAATTGATGCAATTGCTTCTAAGAGAGAAGACAGTTATGGTGAAGTAGAGAAGAGAATGGTTGCACAACTGTTAGCTACTATGGACGGTATGCAGGAACGAGGAAAAGTTATTGTTATCGCTGCAACAAATCGACCTAATGCAATAGACCCTGCACTGCGAAGACCAGGAAGATTTGATAGAGAAATTACCATTGGTGTCCCTTCTAAAGAAGGAAGGCTCAATGTCCTGAAAATTCATACTCGAAATATGCCCTTAAATAAAGATGTTAATTTAAAGCGATGGGCAGATCGAACACATGGGTTCGTTGGAGCAGATCTTGCTGCACTTTGTAAAGAAGCAGCAATTAGTGTCATACGAAGAATCTTGCCTGATATTAATTTGAAAGAAAATCAGCCTATTTCAAAAGAAGTCCTTGATAAACTTGTGATTGCCGATTCTGATTTTGAGGAAGCAATGAAAGTTGTTGGTCCATCTGGACTGCGAGAAGTCCTTGTAGAAATTCCTAATGTTGGGTGGAGTGATATTGGAGGCCTAGAAGAAATGAAAAGAGAACTGAAAGAAGCAGTTGAATGGCCACTGAAATATCCTCATCGTTTTAAAGAAATTGGTATTCGTTCTCCTCGTGGAGTTTTGCTTTATGGTCCTCCTGGATGTGGGAAAACTCTCTTAGCAAAAGCTGTTGCACATGAGTCTGAAGCGAATTTTATTTTAGTGAAGGGACCGGAGCTTTTGAATATGTGGATAGGTGAATCTGAAAAAGGTGTTAGGGAAATCTTTAAGAAAGCAAGACAAGTTGCACCGACGATCATTTTCTTTGATGAAATTGATTCTATTGCAGGAAGACGAGGAGCAAATGGGGGCAATAATGTTACGGAACGTTTAGTAAATACTTTGCTTACAGAAATGGATGGCCTAGAGTCTCTGAATGATGTTGTTGTTATTGCAGCAACAAATAGGCCTGATATGTTAGATCCTGCATTGTTACGACCGGGAAGATTTGATCGAATTCTTCTTACTCCGTTACCGGATGATAAAGCACGTTTAGAAGTGTTTAAAATTCATACGAGTACGATGCCTCTTGCAAAGAATGTTAATTTAAAACATTTGGCTGAGAAAACTGCAAACTATGTTGGTAGTGATATTGAAGGAGTCTGTAGAGAAGCAGGAATGCTTGCGTTACGAGAAAATATTAAGGCTAGTGAAGTCACTTTGGATCACTTTGAAAAAGCATTGGATAAAATCAAGGCTTCTGTACGTCCTGAAGACATGAAACGTTACCAAGAAATTGAAGAAGGGTATATACGTACAGCTCGTGGTGCAGAAATTCATGCACGAACGAATTACTTTGGTTAGGCTTTTATGATTTCTTATTTAGGTAATCTAACTTAATTCTGTATATGCTTCACAATCGGTCCATAGAAACGGGTCGGTTATGGTAAGCTCAAATCTTCTTTCTTGTCCTGAAGGTATACTTTCACCGGTAACATATGTATAGTCTCCATTTATCACTGTACCATCTTCCTTTAAGAAATTTACATAAACCTTTACATAATCAACTGTTGCTGTGCCGTTGTTCTTAACAGAACCACTTGCAATTGACCAGTCATAACTGTTATAATAACAATTTAGATCTGTAATTTCTAAATCCTCATTGCTAGATGGCGTGGAAGATAATAGTGTAATATTCTCTGTATAAATTAAAGGAACTTGTATTGGTACTCCTAATGCGGATTCATATTCGTAAATTTGGCTAAATATTCCAGTAAATTCAACTAAATCTTCTTCTAAATATCTTTCTGTGCCTGAATAATAAACAAGTACATTATCATCCCAATACTGGTCTGATTTTTTTGTAACTGCAATTAACATTGTCCAATCTCCTGTAGACCCTAATACTTGAATAACTTCTCCCTTATAGTAAACATTTTCTCCAATATATTTTTCACTGTTTCTAAATAATTCTTCATAGGATACCTGTAGGGTCTGTTCAGTTAAGGAGTTATTATTTGTTTCTTCTTTAATAGTTATTTCCGAATCCGTTTCTGAATCGTTTATTATTTTTGTATTCTCTTCATTATCTTCCTCACCAAATGAAGCTACAACTCCTATTGCGAATAGAACCAAAACTGTTGTTAGTATCCAGTGTCTCCTAAACCAAGATTTTTTTGTCTGGAACATGCGATGAATAAGTGGCATCGAAATATATAAAACTTGCGATTATCTTGTGGCATGCTTCATAGGAAACAGGGACTGGAAATTAAAAGAGAAATTCTTTTCCTTCTTAAAGATAAGAGGCTTTCTTTACGTGCTCTTGAAACAAAAATAATAAAGAATAATAACACTATTAAAACCCATTGTGAAGAACTGGAGTTTTTTGGGATCATACGTCTTGTTAAGCATACTAAAAATGAGCTTAATGGTAGGCCTTATGTTACGGCTGAGCTTACGGAACAGGGTAAAAAGATTAAAAGCTAAAGAGAATAGTTTATATTTTAGTTTGAGATTTTTACTATAATGAAAGGCTTTATTGTAGATTCTGGGTATCGTATCCTTCATGGTAAAGCTTATATTACTCTTTTTGGGAGATCTGAACAAGGTGAACCCTTTCTCACGCTTTCTTCTTATCAACCCTATTTCTTTATTTTAAAAAAAGATTTAAAGAAAGCACAAAGCTTAGAAGACTTTTCCTTTGAAGAAACTTCGTTAAAGGATTTTAAAGATCAGGCACTTGTGAAAATCACTGTGGATATTCCTTCTGATGTTGCTCATTTGAGGAAAGGGTTTGAAGGTGAAGGAATACAAACCTATGAAGCCGATATTCAGTTTGCGAGACGTTTTCTTATTGATACAAAGATACAGGCCTGTGTAGACATTGAAGGTGATTATTCTTATCAAAATGAAGTGAAGGTGTATAAGGATCCTGAGCTTAGACCGCTTGCACTCTTTTCTCCTCCATTAAAGCTTCTTGCAATAGATATTGAAACTGATTCTCGAGCTAAGGAAATTTATTGTATTTCTTTGGTATGTGGAGAGGTGAAGAAAGTTCTTATTGTATCGGATAAGAAATTGAAACAGGCTGAGTCTTTTGCTTTAGAAAAAGATATGCTTGAACGTTTTTTTCAGCTTGTACGTGAGTTAGATCCAGATTTGATCTTGGGGTGGAATTTGATTAATTTTGATCTGAAAGTTATTCGAAAACGTTGCCAGAAACTTGAAGTGCCCTTTGTTTTAGGAAGACTAGATACTGTTACAAAACTGGTCTTGAAAGAAGGGTTTTTTGAACGTTCAAAAGTTATTGCAGATGGCAGACAAATTATTGATTTGCTTATGTGGGTACGGGATACGGTGAAGTTAGATGATTACAAGTTAGAAACTGTTGCGTATCATTATTTACAAGAGGGAAAGAATATTACTTTTTTTAGTAAAGGTGAGGAAATTGAAGAGCTTTTTCGAAAGGATCCTCAGAAATTGGTGTATTATAATCTGAAGGATTCAGAACTCGTGTTACGCATCTTAGAGAAAAGTACACTTCTTTCTTTGTATATGAAACGTTCGTCCCTTACTGGGCTTATGCTTGATGATGTGAAGGGCAGTATTGCTTCACTGGATGCGTTGTATTTGAAGAAACTCAGAGATAGAGGCTATGTTGCTCCTTCTACTGGCCATAGTGCAAAAGAGGAATCTATTACTGGTGGATATGTGATGGATTCCGTTCCAGGGCTGTATGAAAACATTGTTGTCTTTGATTTTAAGTCCTTGTATCCTTCACTTATGAGGACCTTTAATATTGACCCTTTAAGTTTTGGAAAAAAGGGAATTAAGGCTCCTAATGGTGCAAGCTTTTCTAAAGAAAAAGGGATTATGCCGGAGATTTTGGAAGAACTCTTTGAGGTACGAGAAGAGTATAGGAAAAATAAAGATGAAGTTGGGAGATATGCAATAAAAATTCTGATGAACTCCTTTTTTGGTGTTATGGCGTCTCCTCTATGTAGGTATTATAGTTTAGAACTTGCAAATGGGATTACTTCCTTTGCGCAATTTTTTATTAAGAAAACCGCTGAACTCATTCGTGAAGAGGGCTATGAAGTGATTTATTCCGATACAGATTCTGTGTTTGTTATTGCGGGAAAGAAAGATCCAGAAAAATTAGGAAAAGAACTAGAACAAAGGATTAATAGTATTCTTAAAGATTATATCCGTTCACAATATTACGTGGATAGTTATCTTCAACTAGAATTTGAAAAAGTCTATACACAGTTTATCATGCCTAAATTACGAGGTGTAGATAAGGGTGCGAAGAAACGATATGCAGGACTAGTGCATGGAAAATTAGAAGTTGTGGGTATGGAAGCTGTTCGAGGAGACTGGACACCCTTAGCGAAGAAGTTTCAAGAAGAGTTGCTTATGCGTGTGTTTACTAAACAGAAAGTAGATGTTTTTATTTCTCAGTTTGTGAAAGATTTGAAAAAGGGAAAGTATGATGCTTTGCTTGTCTATAAGAAATCTTTACGAAAGCCCTTGAAAGATTATACTAAAATTGAACCTTCTCATGTGAAAGCTGCACGGCAAATAAAAGGCTTTAAGGGTACTGTTATTCGTTATGTATATACTACCGAAGGTGTAGAAGCCCTAGAACTAAAAAAAGGAGAATATAATTATGAACATTATGTGCAGAAACAAATAAAACCTATTGCTGATTCTGTTCTTATGTTTTTAGGGTTAGAGTTTGAGAAATTACTGAGCGGTCAGAGAACCTTATTTAATTAGAGCCTTGGACACCCGGCACGTGTGCGTAGCCTATATAAATTCCTCTTTCTTTAGACTTTTTTTCTTTAACGTATTTTTCTTTTTTGGACTGATTTAGTCTTTGGAGGTAAAAACTATGGTCTGGAATAAAGGTAAAAATGGATTACAAGTTGCTTGGAATAAAGGTTTGACTAAGGATACAGATGAAAGGGTAAGAAAATATTCTTTAAAAATGTCTCAATCTGCATTAGGTAAGACTTTATCTTTTTCCCATAGAAATAAAATTAGAAAATCCTTGATTGGCCGTAAACCTTGGAATATTGGAGTTCCTACTCCTTTATCTGTAAAGAATAAAATTAAAGAAAAGTTAACTGGTTCTTCAAATCCCTTTTATGGTAAGATTCATACTCCTTTTTCAAAAACTAAAATTTCTATTTCTAGAAAAGGGAAATGCATGGTTGAAAAAAATCCTAATTATGTTGGTCATCTTCTTGAACCATTTAAGGATAGTATAATCTCCTCCTATCTTTCTGGTGAATCTGCCGGGCAGCTTTCAATAAAGTATGGTGTATCTGATGTGACAATTTTAAACTATTTATCTAAATGGAAAATCTCTAGAAGAAATTCCTATTACTCTTTTAAGGGGTTTTATACTTGCTTGGATGGTCATAAAGTCCGTAGTCTTGTCGAAAAAGAAATCGATGATTTTCTATACTCCTCTAGTATACTTCATGATACTAATCAAAAGATTTCTCAAACATTTCCTTATTTTTATGATTTTTATCTTCCCTCTTACGATCTTTATATAGAATATTGGGGTTTTTCTCGTTCTCCTGATTATAGGAAGAAAATGTTGAAAAAGTGGAATCTTTATCAGAAATTAAATCTCTCTTTATTATCTCTTTTTCCTAATGAAAATGTAATCCAAAAAATTAGACAGCGGATTGAATTTTGAAGAAGTGCTTTCTGGGCAGAAAAGTTTATTCGGCTATTAGAAGCTTGTGAGCATGTAGATGCCTTCAGAGAACCATTCAAAGGTTGTAAATGTTCTAAATTTCCCAAATGTGCCGTCTCCCATTCCTTTTTGCAGTTCTGCAATTAAGAGGGTATTTCCGTTAGAAAACTTTTTTGCACTAGGTATTACCTCTTCTGCA
>JAHFJQ010000094.1:0-1989 GCA_023245755.1 archaeon
GACGGGTTGTCAAGTCTGTGAACCTCATCTATAACAATCCTTCTGTTTTTTAATTTTTCTAGGAATGCCTCAGGATCACTCATCAACTTTCTTGTTTTAGGCAGCTCACAATCAAAGTATTCTATATCCTCTAAAGATTGACAAAGATAAGTTTTGCCTGATCTTCTAATCCCGGTTAACCAAACCAAAGTTTTTTCTTTCCACAAGGTATTTATTTGCTTAAGCCAGAAATTTCTTTTAACCATATGTCGTTATAATAGCATTTAGTAGCACTATATGCAATCACAGCTGCATATGGTTTCTCTTAGGAGACTGTCGCAGAATCCTTAGCAGCGTGACTTTTCTCTGCTTACTTTAATTTAGCGTTAATGGCTACCAGTCTTTCTCTGACAGGAGTTCTTAAATTTTCAATACTGCTGCCAGAACCAGCTGTAGTGTTACTTTTGTATAATCTTAAAACTTTTCTTTCTTCACCATCTAGCTCTTCTTTTTTTGCCAATAGCCAATCAACAGTTTCTGGATTAACTTTTAAAGCACCACTTTGTTTTTTCTCTTGTCCTTTTACCGGGGTATACATTTCCAGACATTTTGCTAAAAAGGTAGGTACATGAACATATCTTCCGCCTTCAGAAGGTTCTGTGTTTGGAAGATCTTTAGCTGAAGCCTTGAGTACTTTTTGCCATTCTGCTGCTGTAAGTGCTCTAAGCCCAGCAACTTTTCTAGCTTCAATACCCCATGCAAGAATTGCTGATTGATAAGGTGCAGCAAAAGATGTTCCATCTAATGATCTAAAACCAAGCTTACCCTTTGTTATCCATGTAGTTATAACATTACTACCATGATAGCTAAGCATATCAAGAGCTTCTTCAACTCTAAGTTCATTTTGCGAGCTTGAAAAATCTGTTAGCTCTTGTGTAAATGCATCAATAGCAGATGCTATAAATACATTTGGACATTTATCAATTTTATTGTCTTTGCTAAATCTTACCCCCATATTTGTAGTAGTACCAAGAGAGCCATAATAAAAAAATGAGTTACGATTACGCCAATTTCCTGCTGCTACTGAAAACAAAGTATCTTTCTGTATGTTCATATAAGCAGAAATTAAATCAACAAACTTTGTTCTTTGTTCTTTGTCATATAAAATGAAATTTGAATATATGATCGAGAGGTTTACAACATCAACTTCTCTATCTCCTGAGAGTTTTCCCTGAGCAATGTCTTCAAGTATTTGTATAATGGGGTCTTGCAATTCTGGAGGAGCATGTTTTCTCATGAGCATTGTAGAAAAAGCACTATATGAAATTATATCTGAATCAGGAGCCAAATCACTGAATGCTCGCTCAACAGCAGTTCCATGTGGACTTTCAAAGTGGGAAAGGTTTGTAGGCCCAAGATTTTTTGAAAATCTTGTCCTACTATTCGGGTGTGTTACAAAAGATCCATCAACTATTGCAACAAGCAATTCTTTACCAGTATATTTTTTTTCTCCTAACCAGTATTTTTGATTTCTTACATAAGAATAGAGATCTTGTAAAGGTTTTGCGGCTTCATCTGAGAGCCCGGTTAATGTAATGGTCTCAGCCCTATCTCTATTACATATAATGGGATTCATAATTGACCTGATAACAGGATCTCTTGGATTTTTCTTATTTAAATCTTCTGCTTGTAATAATAACTCATTTGTTCCACCAAATTTATCTGCAGCGATTACCACAAGTTCTTCACATTCTTTTGTATATTTTTTTGTTTGGAAAGAAAGATAAGACAGGATTCTTTTTGCATATTCACTTTGATTTTTTCTAAGTAGTGATTTTGATTCTTCTGCAATCCCTGGTTCTTTAAGTTTTTGTTCATATCTTTCTGCAAGAGTTACTAAGGCTGATTGTCCTGCTCCTGTTAACATGCCTTTGTTTTTTTCTGCTGTTCTAAAAATTACTTCTATTGCTTTTTTATCTGGATTTTCAAGATCTACACATTGTGCTAATT
>JAHFJQ010000094.1:1999-3725 GCA_023245755.1 archaeon
GTGAATAATTCTGGATATGTAGCTATCTCTATAAGCACCGGAACAGCTGGTTTGAATTGAGCTTTTCCTAGTACTCGTATTGTAGTTCCTGCTAAATTAAGGTCAAAAGATTTTTCATTGTTTTTTGAATCAGCAAGATAATCTACCATTTCCTGAAGTTGTTGTCTGAGTTGTGTATTCTCGCTTTGTTTCTTTGCAATGATTCCTTTACTCCCACCAAATTGAGCATTATATCTAGCATTTGCTTCTTTACTTTTTTCTTCTTCAGTTAAAAACTTTACGCGCCCTCCAAGTTTAACTTCATCTCTTCTATGTTCTTTTTCTTCGTCTTCCCATCTTTTTTGTCCTACAGAAAATTTATGAGTAAACGGGTTGACTTTGCCAAGCTTACCTACCAATGCTTCGTCAATTGGTTTACTAACACCTGTTCTTGGATCATTTTCTCCAAAGAAATCCTGCATTGTCGAAGCAGAAAATGCACCTTTCCCTCTAACTTCATCTAAAACTTCTTTCGGATATACTTCATTAACATCAATTTTTAATGCTGCTTGTAGAGCAAGGATGCGGATCGTAGGGTTTTTGCTTTTGTTTGTACCAGTTCTTATAAGATCTTCAATTGCATTTTCATCTTTTGCTACTGCTAGTCCTACCATTGCTTGGGCTATTGTTAGATCAGGTGCAAATCGACTTTTTACTATGTCTCTTAAATTATCACTAAACATTTGACTGTTATCGAATAAAGACATTGTCTGTAAAGCTTTTTCTGCGCCTTCATCTTTTATATCATTTATTGCTTTTATGTCAGGTTCTTTTGTAGGTTCAGGCCAAAGAAATCCAGCCCCTCCTTTGTCATCACTGCTAAAATCTTTTCCTAATAAGTTTACTAACCATGCTTTTGCTTCTTTTGGGTTTGCCTTTAAAGCCAGTAATAATTCTTTTCCAGCATTGCTGAGAGGAGTGTCATCTGTAGAAGGACTGCCTCTAAGTAGTGCATTGGTTATAACTATTCTGGGAAATGATGTTCCTACACGGGTTAGAATACCAAATGCTTTTTTATCTTTTTGAGCACAGATTGATAATGCTTGAAGGACAGTAAGATCAGCTTCAGAAGGAGAACTTTCACTGTAGTGCTTTTGGGCAAACCACTGACTGCAAGCAGTAAGTACATGCTCATTATTAAATTTCGCGAGGAAGAGAATGTGATTTGCTACTCTTTCTTTTGCTTTATCATCTTTTGCATGTTGAAAAGGTAATTTTGGTGAAACCAATTTTGGATCAATTTTTGGAAGCAGCTCAAGAAAGCCTGATTTTGCGTTTGCTGGAATATCAGGAATTGAGGTAGATGGAGATGGTGGGGTTGGCTTTGTTGGGGGAGTTGCTGTTCCAGGAGCAGGTGTAGAAGCAGGGGAAGCAGGTGGCATAGTTGGAGCTGGTGGGGCAGAAGGTTTTTCATGTTCTTTTATTTGCTGTCTTCCGAAGACTGTTTCAAGCGAAAACCTAATAGCTTTCTCTGGTGGACTTTTTGCAGGATGTAATTCATGTAAAACACCAAAAAGCATTTCACTTCTTTTAGTATCGTTACCAGAGCGTAGTATTTCAGTTAAAATATCATTAATATCTCTGCTCACAGCAGCCTGTCCAATTACCCATGCAGCATCCTGTGGAAGACCTTCATCGTATATAACTCCTTGTGGATGTGTTCTCTTATATTCTTCTTTTTGATCAG
>JAHFJQ010000029.1 GCA_023245755.1 archaeon
TGAACTCAAAGCAAAGCATGATGGCGGAATGAAATGGGCAGGAATTGATGTTATGACCGGCAAAGTCATGGATGCTTGGACTTCTGGTGTAATCGAGCCATTAAAAATAAAAACGCAAGCAGTAAAATCTGCCTCTGAAGTTGCAGAACTCATCCTTCGTATTGATGATGTCATTGCAGGTTCAAGCAGTAGACAACCACATATGCCTCCTGGAATGGGTGGCATGCCTGGTATGGATATGTAAAATGAAGAAAACTTTATAAATACCTTACGCCTGTAATCACCTATGGCAAAAAAGGTGGTGAAAAAATCTTCTTCTAAATCCAAAGAGATAACACCCAAGGGATCATCCATAGATAAATTAATTGATTCAAATATTGCATTACAACATAAAATGACAGATGTTCTTCTTGGAGTAAAAGAACTCAATGAAAATGTTTCTTCTCTTGTAACAATCTTCAAAAGTGCAAGTGAACATATTAAAGCAGATAAATACGAAGATCCTATGATAAACAGATTAAATGAACTTCTTGAACAAAATAAAAACCTTGCAAGAGCCTTAGGAATGCTTGAAAAATACGTAAGAGATAAACAAACAAGCACCAGCCCCTTGCAAACATCCAATACTCCATACTAACATGACTACTCGCTTCATCATGGATCCCTTAATGAAAGAAGAAAGGGAAACTGTTGCAGAAATTCTTAGACTTGTAGAAAAAAAGCCATATCCTACAAAAGAAACAGTTCAGCTTGCTCGTTTTGTAGACAGTTGCTTCTACGTGATTGAAGAAGTAAAAAAAGAAGAGCTAAAGAAAAAACAAGAACTAGAGAAAATACGAAAACAAAAAGAAGAGCAAGAAAGAAGAAAGGCAGAGGAACTCAAAAAACAAGCAGAATTAGAAGCCTTAGCACCTGTACCAGAAAAAAGTGAAGAGCTTCCACCACTCTTAGGCGTACCAGGAATTCCTACTTTAGCAGAATTAGGTCTAGAAGATATTCCTAAACCTCAGAGACCAGCTCTTGCAAAAAGAGAGTACGTCCTTCAAATGTATGAAAATCCTATAGGCATCCTTATTGAAAAGGAAGAAGATGGAACATACTTGTATAAAGTTATAGAACCAAACTTAGAGCCAGTCATTTTAGAAAAAGCGCGCGATATGTACGGAAAAGAATTTGAGCGAGACAATAGTCTCTTTGATGATCCTAGTTTCCTCAAACGGGTCGCTGAAAAAGCAACAAATAAAGTTGGTTTTGGATATACCGACCTAATTCCACAAAAGATCCATTACTATCTGGAAAGAGATATACTTGGTGCGGGAGTATTTGACCCCCTTCTCTATGATCCCAAAATCAAAGAAATTACCTGTGAAGGCCCAAATAAAAGAATCAAAATAAATTACGCAGATTTAGGAGTAATGGAAACAACACTCACTATTTCAGATAATGAAATTCTCAATCGTTTCATAAAACGTCTTGCTACTGCTGCAGGAAAAACACTTAATGACCAAAATCCTATTCTTGATACAACTTTCGAAGGCTTTAAATTTGAAGGCACTATTGGTATGGGTGGTGGTAGTTCAAGAATTACCATACGGAGGCTGCAACAATGATCTTTGAATTCATAATTATTTTCATTTTACTCTTTATCATACTGGGTTTAGTGTATCAATTTATGTATGATATCTACATGGCTGTGTTTATTGTTTGTACAACCTTTTACTGCTGTTATATTATAGTAAAAGTCGTGTTTTATATGCGAAGAAAAAAGAAAGCAGAAAAAGCACTAGAAACACAAATAGTTCCTAAAGCAAATAGTGTAAAAACAGAGATCAAAGAAACACAAAAAGCAGAAAAAAAAGAGGATCAAAATAAAGAAACACTAAAAGTGTTTATTAAAAAGAACCTCCAACAAGGATTTAAAACTAGTGTCATCAAAGATGCGCTCATAAAACAAGGCTGGCCTAAAGAGCTAGTGGAGCAAGCCCTAAAAGAAAGCAAATGAATCCTTATCCCACCTGGGCCATAATCATACCCTCAGTTCTCTTGCTCTATATTGGTTGGAGCTTAGGCGGTTTTTTTCAAATAAATTATATCATTGGAGGAGCAGGGATCCTTATGGGAATATACAATTTAAGGAGGAAGAAAGCATGAAAAAGAAATGTATTTTATGTGGATGTTCACAGCACTGGCTTATGGGCTGTAAAGATCATAGAGAAGGAAAACATAAGCACGAGAAGAATTAAAAATTTATTCTTTATTTTTGATCTAAAGGCAAGGAAAGAAAGCTATATAAAAGGCCAAAGGAGGCCAATTATATGCTTCAAGGCCAAGTTGTATCTCTTCCATCATCACAGATAGAACAAACACAAGAAAAGTTTCTATCTATAGAGCTTAAATCAGAAAAGGACAAAGAAGCAATCAACAAAAATACCTCTTCTTTTAAAGAACTCCTCATCGCAAAAGAACTTTTTTCAGAAAATCTTCTTCAAGGACTCCAAGTCAACAGAGTAATTATAGATTTTAAAGAGAATGGAGAAAATGCAGAACATATCTATGCAACCTGTATTGCATATGGGTTCTTTCCCTTTACACAAAACCTTCCTTCCGCAGCACCATTTCAACAAGTAGAATTTTACAGAGGAGAAATCACTGTCAAAGATAAAGATGCAGAAACCTTTCTCAAAGAAAGAACAAAAGGTGATCTTCTATGAAAGTTCTTCTTCTTTCCTTTACCATGCAAACAGATGTTTTCCCACTGGGCTTAGCTTATATTCAAAGCTACGCACAAGCATTTCACCCAGACATAGAATTTCAAAGGAAAGAATTTCTCCTCTCTTCTCGTGCATCCTATGAAACAAACAAGAATACAGAATTAGCTGCACTCTCCTATATCCTTCTAGAAAAGCCAGACCTTATTGCATTCTCTTGCTATATTTGGAATGCAAATGCAACCCAAGAATTTGCACATACAATAAAAACAATCTTACCAAACACAAAAATTCTTATCGGTGGAGTAGAGATCACAAAAGAAATGCTTACAGAGGATATAGATTTTGCAGTACAAGGAGAGGGAGAAATTGCACTCAAAGAACTACTTGATTTCTTAAAAGGGGAAAGAAAAATTGAGGACGTGCATAATCTTATAACAAAAAGTACAGAAAATAAACAAATCTATATTCAAGATCTAGATAGTATTCCGTTCCCCTACCTAACAAAAGAGAAACAAGAGTATAAAGTGATTCGTATGGAAACTTCTCGTGGATGTGCATTTAACTGTTCCTTTTGTCATTATGCGCAGCCGCCTTTACGTTTTTTCTCTCTAGAGTATATAAAAAAAGGTGTAGACATACTCTTTGAGAAGTATACATTTTCCTACTTAACTTTTCTTGATGCAAACTTTAATGCAAAGAAAGAGCGTATGTTTGCAATTTTAGACTATATAGAAGAAAAGAGCAAAGGAAAGAAGATACCCATTCATGTAGAACTACGACCAGAACTTATTGATGCAGATATGGCGCAAAGACTACGCAAATACGCATTTCCCATATCCTGTGAATTAGGATTACAATCAACAGATGCAGAAGTTCTAAAAGCAGTAAACCGGCCCACAGATTTGAAAAAGGTGCAAGAGGCTCTCAAAGCATTAGAAGAAAACAAAGTGCATTATAAAATTGATCTCATGTACGGTCTGCCAAAAGACAATTTCTACAAATTTCTTTCTTCAGTGCGTTTTATTCTTCGCAATACCACTCAAAAAAAGATAGTTGCACATCATTTTATGCAACTCAACAATACAACAGAAAAAGAAACGACACGCATAAAGAAAACACAAAGTAGTATGGTTATGGAAACAGGAACACAAAATATTCTGCAATTACACCTGACAAAACTTTTTCTGGATCAACTCAACGAAGAGCTAAAGATAAGAACAAAATAAAATTAACTCTCAAGAACACTTTTTCGTACAGCTTCAACACGATGAGGAGAAGCTTGATACCAAATTTCGTGAAATATTCTCCAAGGATTACTGACACTTAATACTCTAGGAGAGAAAAGACGAACATATTCTAGAAAAAAAGAAAGTGTAGGACGAAACAAACCGGTCTCTGGCATATCCAGAAACATAACTGGGTCTTCGCCAAAACTCCAGGAATTTAATGCCGAACGCACAAAACGAGAAAAAAAAGCAAAATCATCTTGCACAGCGGTATAACATGTGGTAAAACCTTCTCCAATAGCAACGCGAATATCATTTGCTTGAGGTTGAGCAAAGGGCCATAAATGATCCTCTAAACTTTGTGCAATAATTTTTTTCCACGCAGAATCAGAAGCACCATCCTCCAAATGGAAGAAATATGTCTGCTCATCAGCATACAAACGAACAGGAAAAAGACCATCCCGAGCTATAGCAAAGAGACTCCGTTGGATAGGCATAAGATCAGAAAAAGGAGTTTCAAGGTCTCTTTGGGTAAAAGTTTCTCCATCATAATGGCTATTACGATTATGTCCATCACTAAGACCAAAAAGATAACTAAAGGCAAGAGTTCTTCCCAGTCCACGACAATAGGGCGTTATATCAGATTCAATAAGAGGAAGAACAGCCTGTTCACCAACTGTAGGACCTGGAGCTTCTTCACTCACAAACCAAATATTCCTGCCCTCACCAATAGTAGTAGAAGGAGTATAGGGAAGAGCTAATCTTTTCTGTAATGTCTGCATAGCATGCTCCCTTCGTGAACGACAGCCATAGACATGAGTCATTTCTCCTGTAGAAGGAAAATAAACAAAATCCTCACTCACATCTGCTTTTGCAAAGAGTACCCTTCCTTCTTGTGTATCTAAGCGAAGAACAAAATCAGTTGCATGAACAGTATCAGGATGTATTCGTCTAGTACCAACAACAGTATACTGCCTACCTTCAATTTCTAAAACAGAATGAGGACATGCAGAAAGAAACTGAGAAAGAAGAAACTCTGATCTTCGATACGGATCTTGTGCAACAAGTGCAGAGAAGCGATCATCTAATTCAGGAGTGGGAATCATGTTTTTTAGAGCAGATCAACTCTTTATAAAAATTCCTACGAGAAAAAAAGTAATAGAAGAATGGTGCGCGGGCCGAGATTCGAACTCGGGTCCCAGCCTTGGCAAGGCCGGATTCTCTGTGGCCTAAAGGTAACCACTGAACTACCCGCGCATAAGCCAGAAAACAGAACAATCCTTTATATACCTTTCTCAAGAAAAACCTTATAAGAGAAGATAAAAAAGCATCTTCCATGTCCTACTACATTATAGATGAATTACGAAAAGTCTCTCAAGAAGAAAGAACAGTTCTTGCAGAAAGACTTCTTAGAAACTTTGAAGGAACACACCACATTCCCAGAGGATATTATGACTTAGAACGTTTTGAAGCCAAAGAAATCGGAAAATTAGTCACTACAGAACAGAATTTCTTCATAGACTTAGAAGCACTTGTAGTACAACCACCAAAGAGATACTTCGATCTCAAAAAACGCTTTGAAAGAGCTTCAACACAAATGATGAGGGTTGCAAACCTTCCAGAGAAAAGAAGATGGACAGTCCCACTTAACAAATGGCCAGAATATATCTATGACTTTCAAGGAGCAGTACGAAGACAATTCATCGACCATCATAATTGCATTTCTCCTCTTGCAAAAAGAATGCATTTTACACAAAGAAGACTAGGAAAAGGTGGTTTTGCAGAAGTGTACATGGGAAAAGAAGGGGATAAAGAATATGCTGTACGTATTGGACATCCCTTAGGAAAATGGAATGCATATTATGCCAGAGAAAGAAGTAAACTCCTTGAACAAATCAAAGAAAATCTTTATGCAAAAAGAGAGCTTTTCCAAGCACGCCCCTTTGTGATTTTAGAAGATGTTTCTCCAGCCAGATATGGAGAAGCACTCTGCATCATGGAACTATTTAAAGGCAAAAGTGTAAGATCAGAGTTAAAAAAAGGACTAAGAGACAATCCAGATACAAAAGCAAGAATAGTACAAACGTACACACACATGCTTAGCTACCTTCATCAAAGAAATCTGTTATTTCTAGACAACTCCTGGTCAAATATGCTTTTCTCAGAAACAGACGCTGCTGTCTGTGATTATGATTTTGTTTCAAGTATTCCAGAATTACAGTCAGGAAGATTTAATGAAATTTTGACCAAAACAACAGCTTCAAGAGAACAGCTTCTGCAAAGAGAATGGTCTGCCTCAAGTGACCTAGAAAGCTTTGCACTCATGCTTGATCAATTATATAATGAAGAACCACTTCAACAGGAAGGAATGGAAATAGAAGCCTACAAAACTATTGCACAAGCAAACAAAAGAAGATATAGCCGAGAAAGACAACGAAAGCTTCCAAAAAGAGTAAGGGATCTAGTGACACCACTAATTACCTACCCTAAAGATTACTCTATAACCATTGATGATTTCTTAGCAGTACTATAAAAGAAAAACTTTATCAAGAAAAAGAACACCTAAAGAATATGAAAAAGAAAACGGTGATGGACAGAGTCTATACAAAACTAGATACATTCATTATAACCGAACTCAAAACCTACAGTCTAATCCTTCTCCAATATAGTCTTGCAATCATTTTCATATGGTTTGGAGTACTGAAAGTCATTGGCTTCTCTCCAGCAACAGAGCTTGTCACAAATACAATCTATTGGTTTTCTCCCACTTGGTTTATTCCCTTTCTTGGAATCTGGGAGATACTCATAGGAGTATGTATACTGTACAAACCATTCATACGTGTAGGATTATTTCTCATGGGCATACAAATGTGCGGAACCTTTCTTCCCTTATTACTCCTTCCACAAATAGTCTACACACAAGGAAATCCTTTTTATTTAACATTAGAAGGGCAATACATCATAAAGAATCTTATCCTTATTACTGCAGCAATGGTCATTGGAAGCCATGTCAAAGATAAATCTTAATGTTCTTTCCAATCCATAAAACATGCTCCACACATATGTGGTTGTGCATGAACGAGGCAAGGACGTAAACCATTTCTTCTTTGTACGGCCAGCGCTTTCCACTCAGGATGAATCGTTTCCTGTGTCAGAAAAGTATTTTTTCCACTTTCTACTCTCCATAGTCCTAAACCAGATGTATCTGGAAATAATGCTGATCTTCCCCTAACTTTCAAAGCATCCCAGCTATCTCCACCAATAGTTTCTGCATGGCCCTTACTTCGTATGCGCGCTTCAAGCAAAAGAACTCCACCCTGTACCTGGTCATAGAGTACCCTATAGTTTTCATGATGCGCAAAGGCAAGTTCCGCATCTCTTTGCATGGTAGAAACAGGTCTAGTCATATCTAACGCAACAAAAAAACCTGTAGGAACGCCTGCCTCTGCAAATTTCTGTGCTTCTTCAATTCTTCGGCTAACACCATATCCTAAATCCAACACTCCTTTTTCTAAACTTTCCCATCCTATACTCACAAGAAGAGTTGCTCGTGCTCTTTTCAATTGCTCCGCACGCTCAGGAGAATACTCAGGGAGTTTTGTCACCACTGCAGTTCGCACATTTCTCTCTTGTGCAACTCGTGCAATTCCCTCTAAAACAGTTTTGGTATTATCTGGAAGACCAAAGCGTGTACGAAATGCTTCTGGCATCATAGAATCAACACGTTGCCCAAAACGAAGATAGACTGTTCTCTTTTCACTATAGCCCCATTCCTTTATTTTTCCAAGAAGACCATCAGCAACACCCTCTGGACTAAGAGCATAGAGAGAACTTTGAATGGGTGCTCCATTCAGATACATATCATAACAATACGAACAACGTGCAGCAGGAACATGCCATCCTTCAGGGTTGACTGCAACCACACAACCAGAGCTAATATCAATACCTATTTCCAAGCGGCAAATATCATGAGAGTTTCCCTTCGCTTTCATCAAAGCTGATGGAGCAGGAATAGCTCCTCGAAAACCAAAATCTAAATCTAATGCTTCCACTTCTTGAAAAGAAGGCGCAGTATTTTTCTTTCTCACTCTAGATCCAGAAGCAGGATCCTTCTTAGAACAATAGTCAGCAATATCATGTCGTATAACACGAATAAGATCTCCTGCATAAGAAACAGGCAAATACATACAAGAAATATCATAAAAACCATCAACATCAACAGGAGGATCCTGAAGTTGCGATAATCGCCGTAAAGTTAATTTGATAGTATCCCTACTTGCTCGAGCAGCCAGATCTAAAAGACTTGCACGCATATGATACGTTAAAAGCAAAGGCCTTTTATCACCAGAACCAAAAAAGCCATAGGATGCTTGAGCAACAGGACCTTGTTCTACAAGAAAATCTAAAAGACTTTCATGTGGCCTTCGTGGAACACGATCAAAACAATAGGACTGAAAATATAAATCATGTTTACCACCTGAATGTTCCCCCACATACAATTTCCAGCCTTGTTGATCTTCTTTTACAGGAGCAGAATCCATAACAGGTCCAAGATGTTCAAAAAGAAGTGCCTGTGACATACAAAGAAAAGGAAAAGAAGGCTTAATAAGAATTATTGAGATAAAGAAACAGAAAAGATTATATAGAATGTCAAAGAATTTTTAGAAAGATAAGCACCTTTAGTACAGTGGTAGAACGCGAGCTTCCCAAACAATGGAAAGAGCTCGAGATGCGGGTTCGATTCCCGCAAGGTGCACTTAATCTTTATTAAGGACTAGTTATTCTTTTTAACAATGACCTCTACAGACTGGAAAGAAAAATTTCTAGAAAGATACTCTCAATTAACAGATATTGACAAATTTACAGAAGCATCACTTAAACCCATGCGAAAGTCTATTCGTGTAAACACAATCAAAACATCAGTGAAAGAAATACAAGAGCGTTTTGAAAACCTCGAGCAAGTTCCTTGGTGCAAAGAAGGCTTTTTCATCAACAGAAAAGCAGTAGGAAATACAAAAGAGCATTTTCTTGGTTACATCTACATTCAAGGTGCTGCTTCCATGATTCCACCAGTAGTTTTAGAACCGGAACCAGGAGACATTGTCCTAGACATGTGTGCTTCTCCCGGAAGCAAAACATCCCAAATGGCAGCAATGATGAAGAACACAGGACTTATTATTGCAAACGACAACAAAATTGATCGTCTCAAACCATTAACCATTAATTTACAACGTTGTGGAGTATACAATACCATTCTCACAAAAATGGAAGGACGATGGTTTAAACATAAATTTGACAAAATTTTACTTGATGCTCCTTGTTCAGGCATTGGTACCATTAGAAAATCTTACAAAACAATTGGAATGTGGAACCCACACACAGTCAAAAAGATGGCAGGCGTGCAACGGCAACTAATGGCAACTGCATTTGAAGCCTTGAAAGAGGGAGGCACCATGATCTATTCTACATGCACACTAGAACCTGATGAAAATGAAGCAGTAATCAATTTCCTGCTTGAAAAAAATCCAAACGCAAAGATAGAAAAGATTTCTTTAGATATCAAACGAGGAAAACCAGTAGAAGAATTTGAAGGAACAACATACTCTTCAGAAGTGAAAAAATGTCTGCGCATCTGGCCTCAAGATAATGATACAGAAGGCTTCTTTGTAACAAAAATTAAGAAAGAATAGATGTATCTAGTTTCAAAGATTTTATTGCTTCATTCATAGAATGCAAATGACACGCCCAAAGGGTAACTGTAAAGAAATCATAGTGAGGTAAAGGAATTTCAAAGGTCTCAGCATATAAGTTTTTTTTACGAGGAAAAAGAAAGAGAAAAGAAACATTCTCTGCAACATAAAAATGCAAAGTAGTAGGACCATAGGAAAACTGCTCGTAGGACGCAGCTGCTTGAAGGCCAGAATAAGTAGAAGAAAACAAGAAGGTTCTGTTGCCTAAAACAAGGGTGGTTTCTAAAGCATAAGCAACCGGAGAGTGTCTACCATATTTCCCATAGAGAATTTTCTCCTTTATCTCTGTGTATTTCTCAATCTGTTCTTTTTGTGTAAATTTCTTCACGAAAAGGAGAAAACAAAAGCAATATTTAAAGTATTCTTAAAATAATAAATACAATAAACTAGAAAGGCTTGCAGCAATAAAGGAAGAGCTCACAACACCCAATACAAGCACAAGAAGAAGCGTAAAGATTTCCCCGCAACGTAAAGAGGTTTCTCGAAAAAAGAGAAATGCTGCAGCTTTTTCTTTCTTTGTTCTCCCATAAGTTTTTGCGAGGAGAGGCACATCTACACCAACACTAG
>JAHFJQ010000095.1 GCA_023245755.1 archaeon
TTTCTGCAACGAAGAGTCATCAGTAATATGTATCTGGCCTCAAGGAAAATTTATCAAAGTAAAGAGTAAAGAAGAAATAAAACAAGCTATTCTAAACGAGATGTAAAAAAGAATAGATTTACAAAGTTATCTCAAATGGGAAGGAATAGGATTAACATCAGGAATAAGACCAAGATTTCTCCCAGCCATATACAGCGATACTGGAAGAATAAAACCTCTAAACAGGCGTGTTGAAGAATATTGATAAAGACAATCTTCTAAATAGTCAATATGGCAACTTCCCAAAACAACAATCTCTGGAGAAGTATCTAGTATTCTCTCAAGCATAAAACTTTCTCGATTATATTGAACATCTCTAAAACGTATAGCAATATCTGCAGGAGTAGTATATTCTTCTAAAAGAGCATAAAGCCCAGAAAGAAAAGTGTTCCAATATTGTGATTCAAAATGGCTTTCTTTAATTCTCCTAACATGTAAAGCATGGTCTCTTTGCCAATAAAACGCATCTATCTTTTCCTTAATTTTTTCACTTTCAGGATCTTTTGCACAAAGTCGCAAAAAATACCCTAAGGTTAAAGCTCCATCAACATACTTTCGGTCATCTAAAGGAATCACTTCTATGCCTAATTTTTCAAGCCTTCCTGCAAGTTGGTAAGAATATCCATCAGCTCCTAAACGCATTTTTTCTTCATAATCAGAACAAAGTTCTAAGCCCACTTTAGAAACATTCCTTCTTCGAATATAAGATTCTAAGACATTTATTTCTTCATCTGTACTATGAGGAACACCAATCAATAATTTCTTCGCCATAAAAAATTGCAACAAGAACCCCTATTTAAACCTAACAGATAAAAAACAATAATCCTTTTAAAAGAAATTCCTTCTAAAAAAGCCATGACCCTCTTCAACTCTATGCTCAAGCATGATGAAACGCTCTTTAAAGATGAACTCGTTTTAGATTACGAATACTTACCTCATATTCTCAAATTTCGTGAAAGCCAGCAGCAACACATTGCAACCATCATCAAACCCCTCTTTGCAGGAAGAATGGGCTCAAATATTCTCATTACAGGAAAACCAGGTATTGGAAAAACAGCAGCATGCAAACATGTGCTTAGAGAAATGGAACAACACTCCGATAAGATTACAGGCATCTATGTCAACTGTTGGAAACAAGATACAGCCTACAAAGTACTCGTAGATATATGCCAACAAATTGGATTTAAATGGGTCCAGAATAAAAAAACAAATGAACTTATGGATGAAATCGCAAAGATTCTCAACAAAAAAGCAGCAGTCATTATCCTAGATGAAGTAGACAAACTCAAAGAAGAACAAGCAATCTATCAACTTGTAGAAGATCTTTTCAAAAAATGTATTATAATGATCACAAATGATAAAGACTTTCTTGCAATGCTTGACCAAAGAACACGTTCACGCTTAGTACCAGAAGTCTTAGAGTTTGAACCATACAAATACAATGAAGTACGTTCCATATTAGAAGAAAGAAAAAAATTCGCATTCTATGAAGGAGTATTAAAGGAAGACATTTTTGAACCCATTGCAGAAAAATGTTTCCAAGAAGAAGATCTTCGTATAGGCCTCTTTCTATTAAAAGAATCTGGAAATGCAGCAGAGCTACGTTCTTCAAGAACGATTGCAAAAGAAGATGTAGAGAAAGCTATTAACAAGGTGTCTGTATTCCAACAAAGCAAAGCAATACTTGATGATGAAGAAAAAGAACTCCTCAAGATCATCAAAGAGCATAGTGGAGAAAGTTCTCTCAAAATCTATGAACTCTATAATGAGCTCTATAATAAATCAGATCGTACTTTTAGAAGAAAACTTGCAACACTAAAAGAAAATAAACTTGTAGAAGTACGAGACATGAAAGAACTTACTGGGGAACCCAGCCCAAGAATACATTTTAAGAAATCGTAAGATAATGATCTAAATCCTCAAGATGTCTTGGGCAGTTAAAAGTAACATAACTTCTCGCAACACCTTTCCCTAAACTCCAAGCAGTATCTAAAGAAGTTCTTTTTCCTTTAAAGAGAGTATATGCTGTATGACCTGCGTGAAACAAAGCTGTTTGTAAAGCAGCAGGAAAAACACCAGTCCATACACCAACAACTAATGCAGAGAAATCCTCGCCATGAAACCGTTTCGCAGCAACAAAGTCAGAACAAATAGTCCAATCCGCTACATTTTTAGGAACATCAGAAAGAAGACGAAATTGAAAATATGTCCAGGCATTATTATCTTCCCCTTCTAATCTATACAAGTGAAAGGGAAGAAGTGAATCCAGTGTAGGATGACTATCCAAAGAGGTGCGCCTAATGGCAAAATCAGCCAAAGGTCTAGGGGGAAAGATAAAGACCATAAGCAAAGAATTGAAGCAGACTTTAAAAGAATTATGATGGACAGCTGGACACCCGGCACGCCCCCGCGCCGCACTTATAAACCCCTACCTCTTAGCTAAAGATATCCTGAAATAAGACAGGAAAGGGGGTAAAAATGAAAAATAACACAACTAGCGCCAGCTATAAAAATCGATATCTTTGGACAACACCAAGACTTGACGTAGCATTTATTGCAGACCTATTCAGCCAACAACTTATGCAACTTCCTTTGGAAAGGAGAAAATAAAATGAGAACAAAATTCAAAGCACCAAAAATACTCAGCATCTATGACGTAAGAGATATCCAAGAGATGCTTGAAGAAGATATGATTAATGAATATGAAGAAGCTTTTATGCGAGGATATATGAAAGCAGATTCTTCTTAATTTTTATTTTTTAAATATACTACTTAAGAAAGACGAAAGAATGCCAAGATTTATAAAGAGTTTCGTACCTCCAAGTGTATGAAAAAAGACTTCCTTGGCACAAATGAATTTCTTGCAGTGCGCCATAGTGTATTAAACGGAAATACCTACCAAGTAGAATCTTTAGTAGAAGACACCTTGGAGTTAGGAAGATATCTTCCTGGAAGAAGAATCATTCCTTGCTTTGAAGGCGATCTTATTCAAGTAGAAGAAACTGGAGAAATTGTTCTAACTCATCAAAACTTTGTCCCCCTTACACAAGCAAGATATGATATTCTAAAAGCAAGAAAACTTGCAGCATCCTTAGAAGAAGTAATGGATAAAATAAACAAATACAAACAAAGAGAAAATACGCAAAGAGTCGTGCTCTGTCTGGAACCAAAGCTTATCACAAAGAAAGCAACTATTGAAGAAACCATTCGTAGATTAAAAAAAGAAGGGCTCACTGATGTGTATTTCGATTCTTTCTACGGTGCAAAATTAGATGAAGTTCAAGATGTAAACAAAGCAGAAGAAACAGACTACCAAACTAGTCTCCATCTCTTAGCAAACGCTAGCGAATGCAAATTCATGATGACAAGACCAAGAAGAGAGGCAGATCTATACACGGTACCTCATCAGACATCCATGGGTACTCTTGACAAACCAGTCATTTATGGAGCAGTAGGCTCTATTGATTTTCTAAGAAGAATTTCGCAAAGGCCAGAAGTAATAGGAGCCTACGTTCGCTTATCAGAAGGCGAAGGTCTAAAAGGAACCCTCACAAAATTGTGGAACTCTGTATCAAACACAGAAAAACTAAGGCAAACACACCTTGCAA
>JAHFJQ010000030.1:0-5108 GCA_023245755.1 archaeon
CGGATTCAAATCCTCCATTTACCATTGCATCAAATGCTTTAGATCCTGTAGAAATACGAATAATATCGGCTCTTTTTTTAAGGAGTTCATCTCCAGACATAAATCCCATATCAAGGTTATTCCGAGCAGTGTTGATCATCTTTCGCGCAACAGCTTCTCCTACACCTGCAGTTTCCACAAGTTCTCCAGGACTTGCTACAGCAATAGACATCAGTGTCTGATATCCTGCATCTTTTAGTTTTTCTGCGGTTGCTGCGCCTACTCCTGGTAAATCCTCAATATTCATTTCCTTTATTTTTGCCATCTTCTTCCCCCTCCAATAACAAATGTTCTTGTATTTTTCTCAAAAGAACGACAACGCGTTCTACGTCTTGTTTTCTTAGATGCAATTTTTGTTCACGAAAGGTTCCATTTGGGTCTCTCCAGCTCTTTCGCAAAGAAATGGTTTGATACCCAACAATGCCTCCCTCATCTAAATCTTTCTCGTTTTCCCAAATAGTTGCTTCAAAGTTTCCAGATTTCACAGATTTCATGAGTCTAGACATTTTTACCTCCATGGACTTCCCCAATTATGGAGACTATATAAGTCTGGCGCGGGGGCGTGCCGGTTGTCCAGCTGTCCAGAGGTGTTTATTTTTAATAAAGATTTAGGAGCTTTAATCATTAAAGAATAATTTTTTCTATGTCTGTAATCTTTGAGAAAGCCTTGTCTTTTGTAATGAGGAGGAGTCCATGCTCTTTTACTTGGCTTGCGATAAAAATGTCTGCTAAAGAAAAGGGAGTTCCTTCTGTTTCATATTTTTTCTTCATTTCTGCAAGTATTTTTGCTGTTTTCTGTGTAGGTTGAAGGAGAGGAAACTTTTGAAGAAAACGGAGAGCCTTTTCTTTATTCTTATCAATACGATCTATGGTACCATAATATAATTCAAAGTACGCAATAAAGGGGATACAAGCTGGACTCTGGTGTTTTTCTACGATCTGTTGTAGTCTAAGTACCGTTTCTTTATTATTCTGTTCTAAGTCTATTAAAACCGAACTATCTAAAGCAAGTATCATGTACGAAAACCTCTTTCTTTTCTCAAGGTCTTAACTACTTCCCTCAGTGAGTCGGCTTCTCTATCTGAGATTATTTTTTCTCCATTAAGTACATCATCCCAAAAATCAAGAGATTCTTTTTTATAGCTATATACTAGTTTTTCAAAAAATTCTCCTGTTTTCAGTTTATTTTTTGCAGCAAGGCTTCTAAATTCTGCCCATGTTTCTTCTGTGACGCCTTTCATTGTTTTCGTTCCCATAAAAGTAATAAAGTAATACTTTTATTTAAGTCTTACTTATCCTCTTTTTATTGGAAATATAAAGTTTCCCTCTTTTTTTCTGAAAGATTTTCAGGAATAATCTCTCTTAACATAGGACTGTACTTCTTCAAGAACGCAATCATAGAGCGAGTGTCTCATTTTACAAAGTTTCTTTCGCACAATTTTGATATCAATAGTAAAAATTCTTTGAGGCTTCACCCAACTTTTAAAGGGTAATGTGCCTTCAAGGTCTTTTGTACCAATGCTGATCCCTTGTTCTGGTTTATGTGACGTAATGAGGCAACAAATTCTATCATCTGTTTTATTTAATTTTTCATTAGAAAGAATAAGTGCAGGTCGTAGTTTGGAGCCTGTGAGATCTGAATAAGGAAAAGGAATAAGGACAATATCGCCTTGCTCATACATTATTCCACCTCTCATCTTCAGGATTATCCCAGTCTTTTTTAAGCACATCCTCAGATGCAAGCATAGTGAGAACTCCCTCTTTTCTTTTCTTTTTTTTGAGAGAATCTAATTCTTGTATGCGCTCTTCAATAGCCTTGCGTACATATTCACTCCATTTAATCTCGGAGTAGTCTTTCATCTTAGTATACACTTCCTCATTAATGGAAAGGGTTATATTCGTCATAAGAAAGATAAGTGAGCTCACTTATATAAAGTTTTCGCCACTTTTTCTGAAAGATTTTCAAGAGATACTCTTTTTGGAAGAAGGGGGGATTAATGTGACTACTAGTAGAGAGTGACGTAAACAAAAGGTTTATAAAGATCGTGTTTAGGGGAAAGGTCAATGGGAAACGGCCATACAAGCGATGATTCTTTTTCTTTAGCATATGCTCTTACACTTAAGGACAGAGATGCTGCTGATGGCCTTGTAAGAAAATTTGAAGGTTTTAGAAGCACTGCTGGAAGAACTGGGGATCGAGCAACAGTAAGTCTAAGGGGTCGTCAAGCAGCAATGAGCCTTGATCAAGATGGTCTTACCTGTATAATCCGGATTACAGATGTTACCTACCTTGAGGAAGTTACAGGTTTTATTACAACAAATCAAAGAAACATTACTTCTTGGAGAACAGAAGATCCAGAGAAAGAAAGAGGAAGGCTGGAGCCTACAGTAAGAGTAGGAGAGTTAGAGGCACAACTAAGAACAGTAACGGGTAGTCTAAGAGATGCAACACAACTAACAGAAGGTTTGCAAAGAGATTATGGTGCTTTACAAGAAAGGTATGCTACTTTGGAAGGCCAAGTTGACACTTTAGAAAGAGCAAGAGGCACTGTCAGAGAAAGAATCGAAGCACTAGAAACTGAAAATACCCAAATAGGAGTAAGAGTAAGAAGTTTAGAAGCAAGTTTGCTTGATGCTGATCCTTTCAATACATCTGTAAAAGAATTTGCAACACTTGAAGAAAAATGGACAAGGGTAAAAGCTCTCATTGGTAAGAGAGAATTAGAGGATGTTATAGCAATCGCAAGAGCAGGGTCTGAAGCATATCTGCAAGCACAGCTTCCAAATTATGCAGACATAGAATCCTTGGGTGGAAGGCAAGCAATTATTGCAGCGAAAGGAACAGATTTTGAGAGTACAGAAACATATGCCGCAGTGACCACCGAACATAGAGAAGCAAGAGACGTTCTAGAATATGCTGCAGACATTCTTCTTCATGTAGACCCTACAGATGGATCATTAAAAAATCCAGAAACTGCACCTGCACATTTCAGAAGAATTCCCGTACTTTTAAGAAGATCCCTTTTTCCAACAATACAAGGAAGTGTTCCGCAAGCAGAGGCAGTAGTAGCAAGAGTAGAACAATTAAAATTGGAACATCAGAGAAGACAAGCATTAGCGCAGAGTATAGAAGAAAAAGAAGCAGAGTATAGAGTGATTGCTGATATACCTCAAAGAATAGAAGAAGTATTTGGGCAAGAAAGGAATGCAACACTAGAAGTAAAATTATTAGGTCAAGAAGGAGGAAATCTTGTTTTTGAAGGGAGACTTCCTGTAAGAAGAGAAGGAAAAGAAACAGAATTAGCAAGAACCTTACAAGTATGCATGGCAGCAACGATCACCGATAAAAATAATTTCCCTGGCTTGTCTTTCACAGAAGAGGATGACTCATTAGTAAGATATAGATTTACTCTTCCACAAAGAGAGGATCAAGATCCTTTAGCAGTAACACACACACTTGCGCAAAGAATGACTGTATTACTTGGGGAAACAGATTTTGGTCTTGCGCAAGGAAAGATTCGAGTGGTCTACACAGGAATCATTGGAGAGCTTCCAAATTATGCAGACATAGAATCAAGAGTGGAACGCAAAGTTCAAGCGCCTGTAGTTGCAAGCGAAGCTGAAGAAGATACAACTGATGAACCTACTACAAGTAAAAGATGGGGGGTTATAAGATCTACTGGCCCAGAAGTTCTGGACTATAAACGTTTTTTAGAAATGCAAGAGAGAGAGGCTTTGCTACTAGGAATATATCTTCCAACAGTAGAGGAAGTACATTTATCTCAGAAGACAGCTGTACAAGAAGCAACACAACTAAATCATCTTGGGGTACGGGAAGTCGTTCTTGCAATCACAAACGCAGGCTTAGTACGTTCAAAAAAAATCGCTCCTCATATAAGAGAGCGTTTACAAAAATACTTCGGGGTTTCTATTCCTGAAGATCAAAGAGGAAGAGATAGATACGCTTATCGTGTAAATCACTGGTTTGAAAGTCTTGTAGATCAAGGATTTCTTCAGAGAGCAGAACCTTTTCCACAGGCAGATCTTTGTTATCAAGCAGCAGAAAAACTTATTCAGAGAGATCTTACAGGCTATAGTCCTGAAGATCAAAGAGTTCTCTATACCTTTAGTTCGGTCATTCCTTTAGGAATGCACACAGCAGTACAAGCAGTAGAATACGAACGAAGAAAAGAAGAAAGAGTCTGTGCAGGGGAAAGTTTCACTTCAGGAGCTGCTCGTGTTCCTATATTGGTAAGAGCAGCACAAGTAATTGATCATTATACCATACTCACATTATTAAAGGACAATCCAAAAAATCAAAGGGAGTTGCATCGTAACCTTAGAGAAAAACTTCCGGGAATTCGAATGAACTATGTGGGTTCAAGCATAGGCAGATTACGAGCAGCAAGAATCGAAGATCGCCTAGAAGAAAGGTTTGAGGTATTTCACAGATGAAAAGACTAAGAGACCTTATTCGTGGACATCAACCAGTTGCAGATGCCCTGAGACAGTTACAAGGACAGGGCATTAATCTTGAAGATCTTATGGCCGGAAGATTAGATAGGAATGTAGTTGCTTCTTATTTTGATGCTTCAGCTTTTGGTACAGGAGAAGTGGGTGGAAGAATTCTTGTTATAGAACCTCCAACATCTGTGGTTGATGCACAGGGAAGACCAGTGAGACTCTATTACGTCCTTGGAGAAGGAACAACTCTTGATATGGGTAACGGAAAACCTTTTTATGAAAGAGCAGAATTAGAAAAACTTCTCCCCTTAGATTTAACAGAAATAACTCTCGATCCTTTAGGAAATCCAATTATAAAAAGAAAACCCAGAAAGGATCCTGTACTCAAAGATCCAAATGCGCCAAATCTAAATCCAAATGGGCAAGCAAAATCCACAAGAAGAAATACTCAATTTGATATGTTGCTCTATCAATATCTTTTCGTAAGAGGAGATGAAGTAACGCACCTTATTCAACAAGAAGAACTTGATGATGATAAAAAAGCAATAGATGGCGAAGCAGCGATACGCCAACATTTCCCTGAGGCTGATGCACTTCTTGAATTA
>JAHFJQ010000030.1:5118-10069 GCA_023245755.1 archaeon
TTCTTTAGAATCTTGGATTAAAGAAATGGTAGAAGACAGATTGAGTAGACTAAGAAGAGATGTTGTTAATTTTTATCAAACTCCGCAAGGAAAAGATTTTGTAAAAAGATTTATGGCAGAGGGCTTTTCTTTAGAATATGATACAGCGCCAAATGTTGTTGCTTGGACTCTTAAAAATCCTATTGAAGGAAAAGATCCTCAATTTTTACTCTCTGCTGTAGGTTCTGGCTATCTCACTCCTGAACAGGGAAAGAGAGATATTTTCCTTTATTGGGCAAAGGTTGCAAGAGATGTAACGGAAACCCTTGAGAACAGTTGGGTACATGAGCAGGGCCTTCTTGGTGAACCAAGAAGAATAAAAGAGATCTATATCCCTATGCTACGCGCATTTAGAGAAAGAAGAGGAGTATATTCTGGAAGAACGGTAATTACCACTCTGAGAGGATTGTATGGTCTAGGAAAGATTCTCAATAATGATGATGGAGCAACAATAAGGAAACAAAGTTTAGATCGAACATATGGTCAACCTGGAAGTTATCTTCTTTCCAACTTGCCTGCAATAGAGGCTGTTGTTGAAGAAGTGCTTGCAAGAAAAGATGAGTTTGCAGATATTGCACAACGAAGTATTACAACTCCAGGATTTGTACAAAATGTTCTCTTAGCGCATCCAGATCTTCATGCAAAATTACAAGGAAGAACAACAGGGAAAGGAAAAGTAGAGATGGTTCCTATACCTGAAAATCAAATGGATTTAGTCATTCCGAATTATTTCCGCATAGAGCTAGAGAGATATAGAGAAAGAATGACTTTTCCCAATGATTCTATACACCTGAGAGAGAGGTAGCTACTATGGTAGCCCTTGACCTCACAAGATATTCTTTGGATGCAAGATTTGACCGTATTGTACAGGAATTGAGAAGAATTCCTGACCAGCAAGAGTTAGAAGAAGTTCCGTATTTCAATCGAGTTCTCCAAGCAATTAATGCAACACATGGATCTTTTGAAAACTATCTCGCAACAAAGGGTACTGACTTTCTAGAAATCGAACATCTTCCCTTTCCTTCTGGCCAGCAATTGCATACGATGGTGACCATTGCAGAAAGAGAGCGAGTCATTATTGGTGATGAACCAGGGACAAGAAAAACTGCAGCGGCGGGTCTTGCAAAATATACGATTGAAGAAAAACTTGGAAAACGGGTAAAGACTGTTGTTCTCTGTCCTGGATATCTCATGAGTAACTGGATGACTCGCCTTGATGAGTATCACACTGGTGAAGTAAACTATTGTGTTATTAGTCCTGATGATAAATGGGAAGATCTCAAAAGAGCTGCGCGTGACGAAACAGATTTTATTTTTGTTAGTTACGATCTTTTGTATAAAGAATTAAATGATGAAGATGAGCAAAAAGAAGCAATAGAATTACGTGCCGAACTTCTTGCGCAGCAATATCGTAATAGAAGAGATGTAGCTCTTGAGCATTATAGAAGGTTAGGTGCAAATTGGGGAGTAGGAGAAGAAACTCCTCTTGAAGATATTTGTTTATCTATCAGTATGGAAGAGGCAGGTAGGGAAGAGAAAGAAGCAAACACTGTGTTCAAAGAGTTAATTAAAATTCTCACAGATAATGATGTCGATGAAACGACAAAGCATGATTTCTACCTCATTGCTGACGAGTTTCATAATGTTCGTGATATTTCCTTGAAGAAAAAAACAAATGCATTTTATGAACTTGCACAGCGGGCACGTTTTGCAGCATTTTTGTCTGGAACAAAAACACCAGATAATATTGGAAATATTGCAGTGGTTGCCTCAATTGTAGACAACCAAAGATTTCCAACGCCAAAGGATTTTGTTGATGCTGTAGGAGATAGTCCTCATGCAGTGAGAAGATTTTATGGCCAGTGGGAAAAAAGGCCTGTACTGACAACAACAGATATTGGTGAAGAAAAAGTTCCGCAACCAGAACTGGTCAATTTTAGATTAAATGATCTAGAGCAGGACGTCTACTTCGCAATTCAAAATAATCCTGAATTAGGAGAAGCAGATAAACTCTTGCTCTTGAGATATGCAACGCTGGATATTCGTTTGGTCAGCCCAAGAAGATATTTGGGAAGTCCAACCATGAAGAGAAAGTTACAAACCTTGTTTTCTGATCCAGATGCACCGGATGTAACAGATGTAGAAAGAAATCAATCTACAAGATATGCAACATTAGATGCAATAATAGAAGGAATTCCTCAAGAGGATAAATTTGTCATATTTTCCAAATACTCTCTGGGGGTTATACCCACACTAGAAGCAGAGCTTACAGCAAAAGGCTATAACATTGTCCGTGTTGATCAAACAATTAGTGCAGAGAATAAAAAAATTCGTCTCACTGATGGGGAAATAAGGCAATTAAAAGCTGCAGGAATATTTAGTGGACAAAAGTACCGAGTAGATCTACGTAAAGCAGAGAAAAGAGTTCTTGGCATAGAAGGAAAAAGAACCATGCATTACTCAGAAAGAGATCAAGCCGTTCTCGCTGCACAATGTGATCCCGATGTAGATGGAATACTTGCAACCTACGGGACACTACGAGAAGGAAAAGATCTTACTGCTGCAAATCATGTTATCTTACTAGATAGAGAGTATCAACCCGGTGTAGAACGACAAGCAATTGGAAGGGTTGCAGGAAGAAGTGGCCAGAAAAAATCCTGTCATATTTATGAGCCTTGTGCAGAGGGAACGCAAGATATGGGAATTCGTGCCCATGTGCAGAGAAAAACAGAAATTATTCATGCTGCAGAAACCTGTGAAGAGCGCATTACAAGAGAGGACGCTCTCACACTCGTGGGAAAAACTCAACCTCAAAGGGAAAGAGAAATTCGCCCCTACATGTATACTTCTCATCAGTTTGTTCGTATGATTCTTGGAAATCTTGCTGGTAGCGGAACTGCAGGGATGGAAGAATTGATTCGCCAGGGTCTTGGTCGTGCATTTGCAGAGAATTATAATTATCGTTGGGAATTAAGTACGTCTGCAAACATTGGCCGCCTTGTTGCAATGCTTCTCACAGATGAAGAGAAAGAAAGAGCATCTCTTGTAGAGTTAGGCAGTGGTCCAGCACAAATGGCTCGTATTCTGCGTAGATCAACAACTTGTGTAGATTATTTAGAAGAACAACTCGAAGTAGGAAAAAGGGAAGCAGAGCGTTTAGGTGTGAGTATAGAGGCACATCGCGCCTCTGTTCATGATATGCCTTTCTTGGCAGATGCAAGCTATGGTCTAAGCGTAGCAAGTAATGTATTAAATCTTCTTAATTTAGAGGAGAGACTAAAAGCAGTAAAAGAAAATAAAAGAATTCTTGCTCCTGGTAGGCGTGGAATTTGGGTTTTCCCTCCAAGTGCAACAGAAGCCGTTTCTGGCAATGGAGAAATTACAGATCAACTAAAAAAAGATTTTATTCGTGCAGGCTTTGAGCTAGATGAACAAGCAACTGGCCGCTATGTTGTAACAACAGCAATAGACTTTAACACTGGTGAACCCGTTTCCAGTGAGATGCGTACCTTTGTTCTTGTAGGAACAAATACGCAAGAAGCAAAATGGCGAGATGGCATGTTCGAATTGCGCACAGACTATTCCTATGGCAGTGGAAAGAAAGCTACTGAAAAAAGAAAGCCTCTTGATTTTACTGCAGTTCCTGTGACAAAAAGTGAGTTATGTATTGCGTTTAGAAATCTAGATACAGGCCTCAGTGTAGACGCACCAGTGCAAAAAGCAATGACCATTGAACGTGCAAGAAGAATGATTAATGCAGCAATAAGAAAAGGAGATATTCGTCCAGAGGAAGTTGCTGGACTCATTAAGGATATCCTTGGAGGAAAACCATGAGTCTTGAATCAATTGCAGTAGGACTCACTCGTGATTATCCTTTAGTTCGCTATGGCCCTTATGCTACCTTACATAGTTATGCGCTCTATTGGGATGAAGAAAAAGGCAATGTCACAAATGATCCCAAGGTCTTTGGAAGAAACGCATATGCATCTTCCTTTAGAGAGTTAGTAGCAGAAGCAAGAACGGATAAGGCCTGGAAAAATCCTACGATTAGGTTTCCAAATCTGGCTATGTATGAAAAACAGAGTCTTCTGTCTGAAGCAGTAACCAATATGGCGCTCTTGAGAAGAATGTTTATTACAAAAATAGCCTCATCTGATTTGCGTGAAACGGTGGAGGACATTTTATATGACCTTCCTTTAATTATAGAAAGTTCGGATGTCTTTGTAGATACCTTAGATTTAGAAAAAGTGCAAAGAGAACCTGACAAGAATTATTTTGAAGAGTGTTTGCACCATTATGATCTTGATGCAAAGGCATTAAAGAAAACCGTAAAGAGAGGGTTTATTCCTTTAGTGACAAGACTAAAACAAGAAGGCCAATGGGATGTCGTATACATGGATCGTCTACGCGCAAAGGATTCTTTTCGTGCAAAAAGGCTAGATGGTATCTTTGATGATATTGCACAAGGAAATATCCAGCAGCAAGAACGCCTTCGTTTCATCGAAGCACTCATGGAAAAAGGGTGCTTGGGTCTTGTGGATATGTTTGGTCCAGAGTCCTACGATCTTCTTGTGGCATTGTATGGAGAGAAAACGTTTCCTGAAGCTGCACGTGCACATGTAAGTTCAGGAAGAATTATTCGCCAATACCTTGGCAAATGCAGAAAAACAAGGCGTCCTCCAGAATTTGATCCTTGGAAAAATGATTTTGTTCGTGCCTTACAGCAGCGTGGAATGAAACCTTCTTTATACGAACGAGATATAGCGGTACAAAGGCTCATGCAAGGAAAGTTTGTTGAAGGATATTTAACTCGTTTTTGTGCAGGAGAAGATATTTTTCCTGAGCTTATGCAACAAGAGGAAGACCTTGTAAAACAAAAATTAAAAGAGTATGCACTACATCACTTTAGAGC
>JAHFJQ010000031.1:0-2140 GCA_023245755.1 archaeon
CTCAAGTTCTTTCTTTCTCCTTGCTTTTGAATAGAATGGGTATACTAGAAATATAGCTCCTGTTATTATCCCTAGAGTTATTCCTAAGATAAAGCCGTACCATAGAGAAATAGTATAGAAAAGTACTATTCCTAGACTTGTTCCAATAAATATATTGATTATAGCTGTGAAAAAAAGAAGACTAAAGTAGCTTGTTGATAAAATATTCATTCCAGATAGAAAAATCGCTTGTTGTAATCTGTTTGTCCATTTTGGGAAAAAAAGTGGTAACCTTTGACTGAGTGGAGAAAAAAATATGTTTGCGATTTTTTCTAGGATCCTGTTTTCTTTTTTGGAGGACTTACTTATTGCTTCTTTTAGAAGTTCTTCACTACTATTTATCGCTTTGAGAATTTTCTGTTTTTCTTTCCAAGTTACGTCTTCTGTATTCATTGTAGACCGGCTTTCTTAAGTACAGATTCTGGGCTTTGGTAGTATATAGCTATTATTCTCTTGAAGTCTTCATTATTCGTTTTATTCTTTGTTAGAAATGTAAGTAGTTTTGTTCTTTTTTTCCATTCTTCCAGCATAAGTGCTTTATTGCCTTTGGAGTTCATAAAATGGCTTTTATCAAGATTATAACAAAACTTGCCTTCTCGGTATGCAAATAGTTCTTGCCCTTCTTCTTTTATACTTACGATTTGCTTGTTTTCTGTATAACAAATGATATTTTCTTCTTCTTCTTTTACTTCTTCTGTTGTTGTTATGAGTGTACCAGAGTAAGGTGTTTGTGCAGTCTTTTCTTTTATAAAACTAAACTCTTCTTGTCTTGCTGTTCCGTAGTTTGTTGTCGTTAATTCATTAGGCGGATAATCTTGAGTATTTGTTGAAACGTTGACATGTTGTGGAAGGAAAAAACTTAGGGCGTATAACACCTCTGTATTGTTTACAAAAATATTTTTTTTGTCTTCCATAAGCATCCAAAGATAAGAGAAGATTTCAGGAGATGCTTTTCTTGTACGTATTATTTCTATGGGTGATAGAATTGTTTCTCTCTTTTTTGTGTAGAGAAAGGTTTTTTTTTCTTCTTTCCAAGAAATTTTCCATGAGCATTCTTTGTCCTCATACACTAAGTCTTGATATTCTTCTGGAATCTCTTTTTGATAGGATATTATGATTCTTCTGATTACATTTTCCGCTTTCTCTTTCTCTAGGATAATATTTGTACTTAGTTTTCCATATATTCTATGACTTATTTGGATAGACTCCCCATTATAAAAAATCTTATCGACTAAAGGATCTTTTTTAAGAGCTTCTATTTCTCCAAATCCTATAAACTCTTTATGGATATAAAATAAAATCTTTCTTTGACTTTCTTCTGTTATTCTCAAATCTAATTCTGTTAGGATTATTTTTAGCGCTTTTTTTAGAAAGTTTTCTGTATCTTCTAAATTTTCAAAATTTAAAAGCTCATATAAGCCATTTTTGATTGTTAGTAGAGTGATCTTTTCTTCTTCAGAAAGTCTTGGTTCAGTAAAGGAATATTCTTTGTCCTTTATTGTTACGCTTATTCCTTCTTCAGAAAAATATTGCCCACATTCTTTTTCTTTTCTTTCAGGAATGGTCCATCTATTTTCATGGTTTGCGAAATCTTTTTTTAGCTCTTTTTTAGGGGTTTTCCAAAGAAGTTCCATCCATTTTACTGGTTACGTATTTTCGCTTATATAGCTTTCTATGTGCCAAAAATTATTTAAACAGGATGGAAAGAATAGCTCTGATGGGAGAGGAACTTTTGAAAGCACGAAAAGAGAAAGTGCTTCATTATTTGAAAGGAAGGCCACTTGTTTTAATTGGAATCATACTTGCTCTTATTGAGTATATTAGTTTTTATATTCGAACAAAACCATTAGCTTTGCTTATTGATGCAACTACTGGAGATTATATTCCTTCAGATCCTGATGCAATGGGGATTTTACGATATGTCCAGTATGTTGTTGATCATGGTCAACTCATGGCAGTGGATATGCTTCGATACTTTCCGAAAGGATATCATAGCTTAGAAGAATTTAGTGTTCTTTCCCATTTAATTGCCTGGTTCTATCAGGTTTATCATTTTCTTTCCCCAACTGTCACTGTTGCATATGCGGATGTTTTGTATCCT
>JAHFJQ010000031.1:2150-10049 GCA_023245755.1 archaeon
AAAATATTTGATTGGAAAACAGCACTACTAGCATCTGCATTCTTGACTGTTCTTCCAGCCTATTTGTATAGGACCATTGCTGGAGTTTCAGATAAAGAGGCTATGGCAATGATCTTTTTTTATGCTTGTTTGTATTTTTTCCTAGCCTTTCTGCTTGAAAAAAAGAATTGGAAAGCAATTGTATATAGTGTTCTTTCTGGACTGGCTTTGGGAGTTTTATGGAGTATTTGGGGAGGAGTTGTTTTTATTACTTCTACAGTTGGTCTTTTTGTTTTGATTTTGATCCTTTTTGACAAATTAAGTGATACACATTTGAAATTTTATACTGTTTTTCTAATATCAACCATTCTTACTTTAGTGCTCTTTTTTCCACAACGTGCTAGTCCTCTTGGCCTTCTTACAAATCCTACTTCCCTTGTTCTCTTTTTGGCTCTTGCTTTGGGCTGGCTTCATTATGCTAGTTATAAAAAAGATTTCTTTAAAGTTAAAAAATATACTCAAAAACTACCTATTATGCCTGTTTTTGTCAGTTTTCTTTTTCTTGTTCTTTTAGGTTTATGTATTACTCTAGGTCTCTATGGCTTTGGTTTTGTTACAGATAGAATTGCAAACTTGTATAGCCTTTTGGTATCTCCTTTTTCTGCGAATCGTTGGGCACTTACTGTTGCAGAATCACATCAACCTTACTTTGTTGATTGGGTTGGGCAATTTAGTTTGAGATACTTGGTTATTGTCTTTGTTGGAGCTCTTTTTGTGTTTTATGAACTTTTCAAAGGAGTTGGAAAAAGAGCCTATATCCTCACAGGAGCTTATGCTCTTATGCTTCTTGCAATTGCATTGAATCGTTATTCTTCTTCTTCACCGACTTTTAATGGAACGACATCACTTGCTATTGGGATTTATTTTGGTTCCATTGCCCTATTTCTGATCTATATGGCTTTTTTCTTTTATTCGCTTTATAGAAAAAATGAAGAGTTGTATCATCACATATTTACTCCAGAACATTATGGTTATTTACTTTTTAGTATCTTATTTATCTTTCTTCTTATCGGTGCAAGAAGTGCAGTCCGACTTCTTTTTGTCTTTGCACCTGCAACTGCAATCTTTGCTGCAGTGTTCATTTTTTTCTTAGCAGGATATTGCAAAACTATTTCAACAAAAGCTCTTCGTTATGGAATTTGGATTATTTTAGCAGTGCTTTGTATTATTCTTTTGAATTCTTTTTTTACTTCTGTTGATGCACAAGCATCAAGTGGTGGGCCAAGTTACACTCCTCAATGGCAATATGCTATGGATTGGGTTAGGGATAATACGGCTGAAGATGCGGTTTTTGCTCACTGGTGGGATTATGGGTACTTTGTTCAGACGGGGGCACATAGAGCAACTTTGAGTGATGGTGGGAATGCTGAACCTGTTATTAATTATCTTACTGGACGTTATCTGCTTACTGGACAAAATGATACGGAAGCTTTGCAGTTGCTTTCATCACGAAATGCTACAAATGTTTTGGTAGTGAGTGATGATATTGGAAAGTATGGAGCTTATTCTGCAATTGGTGCTGATGCAAATTATGATCGTTATTCTTGGATTAATGCCTTTGTTCTAAATACAGATCAAAGTACTCAAGATGTGAACCTTACTACTCTTGTTTTTACTGGGGGTTCTTCTTTAGATGATGGCTTTACCTATGATGATGTGTATTTCCCTGCTTACACTGCAGCTGTTGCTGCGTTTGTGGTTCCTCTTCATCTAGATGCGAATAATTCAGCAGTCTCTAGTTTTGAAGATCCTTCTGCTATTGTGTATTATAATGGAAATTATTTCTCTATGCCTCTTCGTTGTGTTTTCTATGAAGGCGAAGAACACATCTTTTATGAAGAAGGTGAAAAGGAAGGTTTAGATGCGTGTTTCCAAGTTATTCCTTCATACAGTTCAGGACAATTAAATCCTGTTGGTGGAGGGTTGTATCTTTCCCATGATGTTTGGAATACTTGGTTTACGCATCATTATCTCTTTGGTCAGGATACAGAGTACTTTACTACTGTGTATACTGATGAGCAATCTGTTCCTTTGATGATCTATCAGGGAAGAATTATTGGACCCTTGAAAATTTGGTCTGTAACTTATCCGGAGAATTTGACTATTCCAGAGGAGATGTATATTACTGAACTTCCTGAAGGTGTGAATAGTGTTCTTCCTGGAATGTAATTTTTTCCGAAAATTTTATATTCTTGTTCTTCTTTTTCTCTTGTAAGGGGTGTGATATTAATGGAAAAATGGATTCTGATTATTTTAGGATTATTATTGTTAGGAGTAGGTATGGTTAGTGCTAGTTGTACGGATAGTGATGGAGGAAATGATGTGTATACTTATGGAACAACAACCAGTACTGAAGGAAGTGGTGGTATGCCTGCAGGTACGTATACAGATAGTTGTGATAGCTTTGGAGATATATATGAATATGCTTGTCCTACAAATAGTTCTACTGTTGTAGATGTTTATTATGTGTCTTGTCCTTCTGGATATACTTGTTCTGAAGGTGCTTGTGCTGAAGTGGTTACAGTATCTACACCATCTTGTGTTGATGCTGATTGTAGTTCTGGTTATGTTTGTGATACAAGTAGTAATGCTTGTTATACGTCTTGTAGTTCTAATAGCAATTGTGCTTCTGGGTATGGTTGTGATACTTCAACTTCAACTTGTGTTGCTGACTCTTGTTCTGATAGTGATGGAAGTACAACAGCATATACTACTGCGGGAACTATTACTGCAGTTAATGGTACTACTACAACATATAAAGATCTTTGTGTGGGAACTAAGAATCTTAAGGAGTATGGATGTAGTGGGACAAGTGTCACGAGTACTAAGGTTGCTTGTTCAATTGCTGGATTGGGTTATACTTGCAGTTCGGGCAAATGTAGAGCTAGAATTACCCGGGCAGCTGAGTATGTTTCTGGAAACTCCTTACCATGGGTCCTTGGAGGATTAGGGTTACTTCTTTTAGCAGGAGTAGGATACTGGCACTTTAAAGGAACAAAATATTCAAAAATAAGAAGAAGGAAATAATATTTTTTATTTTTCTTTTATTAAATTATCTGCATCACGGGCCATATTGTTTGTCATCATTTCTCCAAGAAGGCCCAGAGATATTAGTTGTAAACCAGTTAAAGTGAGCAGAACACCTAAAATGAGTAAAGGTCTAGATCCGATACCTATACCTATAACCCATAAAAAAAACATATAGACATCTATAAGTAAACCTATACCTCCGAAAACAAGACCTACAGTTCCAAAAGCATGCAGTGGGCGATTTTTATATCCGACTAGGTACTTTATTGTTACAAGATCCATAAGACCTCTTAGAATCCTACTTGAGCCATATTTTGTTACTCCAAATCTTCTAGGATAGTTTGAAACTACAACTTCTGTATATTTGTATCCCATGTTGGCTACTTGTACGGGAATATATCGATGCAAGTCACCATAGAGGAAAAGATCTTTTGCAACTTCTTTTCTATAGGCCTTAAATGGGCAGTTATAGTCATGGACTTTTACTTTTGTTATTACATAGGTTAGATTATTGAAAAATAATGAAGGCATTCTTTTCAGACGGTCGCCTTTTTCTACATGTTTGTTTTTTTTCCAACCATTAACGAAGTCATAGCCTTCTTTTATTTTGTTTACAAGAAGAGGAATTTCTTTAGGATCATCTTGCAGATCACTATCCATAGTCACAATAATTTCTTTTGTTGCTTTTTGAAATCCTACATATAAGGCTGTTGCCTTTCCCATGTTTTTTTTGAGTGTATAGACTTTGATGTATTTCTCTTTCTTGAGTTGCTCCAGAATTTGTGGGCTTTTATCTTTACTTCCATCATCCACAAAAATGATTTCAAAGTCTTTGGTTATTGCACTAACTACGGGGAGTGTTGCATTGAGTAAAGGAAGGATATTCTCTTCTTCATTGTATAGAGGAAGAACAATTGATAGTGACATTTGTTCTTTTTGGCTATATCTTTCTTTTTAATTCTTTTGTTCTTTCTGTATAGAATTTATCCCTGTTAGTGGGTGATTTTTTGTTCTGTTTTTTATCTTAGTAATTCCATAATATTTATAATCCACTATTTGAAATCTTTCTTTATGAAATTTGTGTTGTTATTGTCTGTTCTTCTTTCTTTCTTTGTGGTTTGGTCCCTTACTCCTTGGTTTATTGCCTACATTACTCGTATAGGCCTTGTTGTCAAGGATCAACATAAAGATGGTAAACCACTTATCCCTATCTCTGGAGGGCTGCCTGTGTTTTTGGGCATATTCTTTGGAGTTATGTTTGCTGTTTTTGTACAAACTTTTTATTATCACACTACCAATTATCTTATTGACCTTCTTGCCTTTTTGATTGTTCTTTTTGCAATTACTTTTGTTGGCTTTTTTGATGATTTACTTGTTCGTAAAGATAAAGAAGCAAGCTCAGGATTAAAACAGTGGCAGAAACCTCTTCTTACTGCAATTGCTGCTGTTCCTTTGATGGTTATTAATGCTGGAGAAACTGTAATTACTTTGCCTCTGCTTGGGTCTTTTGACGTAGGAATATGGTATCCTCTCTTTCTTATTCCTCTGGGGGTTATTGGTGCTTCAAATATGGTTAATCTTTTAGCAGGATTTAATGGACTTGAAGCGGGTTTAGGATTTATTTATCTTGCAAATCTAAGTTTGTATGCGTATATTCATGGCTCACAAGTCGCAGCGCTTATTGGGGCAATTACTTGTGCTGCTCTTCTGGCCTTCCTCTATTTTAATTGGTCTCCTGCACGTATATTTCCTGGAGACTCTTTAACATACCTTTTAGGTGCTGTTCTTGCTTCTATGGCAATTATTGGAAATATTGAGCTTGCTACTCTTATTGTTTCCCTACCCTTCTTTATTGAGTTTGCTTTGAAACTACGTGGAAAATTAAAGAAACAAAGTTATGGGATGTATTTTCATGGCAAAGTGAAGTCTCTTTATGATCAGGTTTATTCTATTCCCCATTTTTTCACTATAGATGGGAGGTATACTGAAAAACAGGTTGTTCTTTTTGTCTATTTTATTGGGCTTTTGTTTAGTCTTTTGATTTGGTTACTATGAAAACGTGGAAATTGATTTTGCAGTGGATAGTTATCCTTCTTACTGTTGGGTTCTTAGTATATACTTTGTATGATACTTGGGCGCAACTTTCTACGTATACCTTTACTATTTCTTGGGGCTATTTTTTTCTTTCTTATCTCTTTCTTTTTCTTCATTTTCTTCTGATTGCATTAGCATGGGGACTCTTGTTACGTGCATTACAAAAACCAGGCGTGCCTATGCTTGCTGCATTGCGTATACGGACGATTTCTGACTTTGCGCGATTTCTTCCAGGAAGAATATGGTTTATCGTTGCACGAGTGAAATTATGTCAGAAGTACAAGGTTTCTTCTGCTGTGGTTGCTGTGAGTGCGCTTATGGAATCTTTCTTGAATATTTTGAGTACGATTCTTCTCTTTCTGGTTATTTTTTTTCTAATTCCTCAGGAAATACTTACGAGATATGCATTTTATCTTTTGTTCTTTTTACCTCTTCCTTTGATTCTTATGCATCCAAGAATCTTTCAACCTTTCTTACGTTTTGCTTCAAGAATTATGAAAAAAGAATATGTCCCCTCACAGATATCTTATGGTTATTTACTTTCTCTTCTTTCCGTCTTTTTCCTTGCATGGGTTCTTTTAGGTATTGGATTTTATTTGATGAGTTATTCTTTGTCTCCTCTAGATCTTTCTCTTCTTTGGCCTCTGACAGGAGTGTTTGCTATTTCCTGGGCTGCAGGTTTTCTTGTTATTATCCTTCCAGGTGGATTGGGATTACGTGAAGCTGTTATGAGTTACCTTCTTGCTTTCTATTTACCTTGGCCTGTAGCGATTCTTTTAGCTCTTATTTCTCGACTTTGGTTGGTCAGTGGTGAAATGGTTACTGCGTTTATTTTTCGCTTTGTGAAATAAGCTTTTTACTCCAGTAATATTTATAACGTCTTTTGCGTTGCACTTTCTTAATAAAATTGAAGGTGAAGAAGAGATGGTGCATCAATTAAGAATTAAAAAGATCATTGATGATTTGGATAATATTGATTATGGAAGAGAAGGAGATGTAGCTATAGATTTGCGAGCATCTGGTAATTGGATTATTCATTTAGATGAAGAGAGAAAAGAAATTTCTCAAAACCATTATGAATTACAACCTGGAGAAAGAGTTCTGATTAAAACTGGAGTAAAGATGGCAATACCTTCTGGAAATTATGGTCATATTTGTGGAAGAAGTGGCCTAGCTATGAAAAATGGATTACAGCCATTAGGAGGAATTATCGATGAAAATTATAGAGAAGAACTTGGTGTTATCCTTATGAATTTTGGAAATAAAACCTATACTTTAACTAAGAATGAAAAAGTTGCACAGTTAATCATAAAACCTTATACTAAAGTTACTATTGAGTATGTTGGAGACTTAGATAAAACAAATAGAGACGTAGGTTTTGGAAGTTCTGGGAAATATTAATTTTTTAAAAATACCCTTCTGTTTTGTAAATGACTACTGCTGGTGATTCTCCTTCATAGTATACTTGTACTGGTGTTAAATTATTTGGTCTTTCTCCAGGGTAATTGTAATTACAGTCTTGGATATAAAGATCAACAACAAGATAATTAATAGAGCCGTTTCTAAGTTCTTCATCTATTAAAGTTGAGTTATATCTATATGTCCAAATGTTTCTTTCTGAGTAATAGAGTAATGGCACTGATTGACTACATGCAAATATCGTTTCTCCTGGTTCTGTATGTTCTTTTAACCATTGTCCAGCAGGGCGTTCTTGTGAGAAAGTTAAGGCTCTATTTTCAATTACAGCGCTTGCATTTGGCAGTTGGGAGTAGCTTACGATGATTAAGATGATAATTATTGCTATAACACCTACTTTTTGTTTTTGCTTTTCTACATATTCGGCTATAAGCATTATTCCTTTTGCAGCAATGATAAACATTGCAGGGAAAGCTGGAAAAATATATCTTGGTTCATAATATGCATTTGTTATTGCAAGGTAGATTCCAAAAAAGGCAATGGTTGCTATAGCCCACCATAGAATAAAAAATTCTTTTCTGAGATTTTCATCTTGATTTTTTAGGACAAGATCAAAGCCTAAAATGAGATCTAGGAAAGTAACTAGTCCTAAACCTGTAAGAATAATGAGTGGCCACTTAAGGTAATCTAATAGTGCTGCAGGGCTTACAAAGGTAAAGATGGATAAGAATACATTAAAGAACCCTTGTGAAGATAGTTTTTGATCTAATTCTTGTCCTGGAGCTAGGGAGCCATCAATGATATGGCTCACTCTGGGATATATTTGTCCATAGAGATCATAGTAATGTCCAAATACACCTATGAGAACAATACTCAGACCAAGTATACCCCACCAAAATTTTTTCTTTTTTAAAAAACGGAAACGTTCTGTAACTAAGAGGTATACTGCTAAGAAAACAAAGATGACTCCTACAGATTCGTACAAAAATATCCCATATGCAATAAGAGCTCCGCATGCTACCATGTACCATTTACTTTTGTCTAATACATACCCTCTCCAAAAGAATAATGCTGCGAATCCAAAAAAGACCATTCCAAAAACTTCTCCAGAAAATCTTGCTGTCCAAAATAAATGAATCCAGCTCACGGCTAAAATACATGCTGCAATGAGTCCTATTTTTCGATTATAGAATTCTTTTCCGATAAGGTATGTCATAAATACAGCCAGTGTAGATACTGCCACAACAACAAGCCTTTGAAAAACTTCATTTGCTCCAAAGAAATAAAATATCCCGAAAATCACGGACATTCCCCTTGCTC
>JAHFJQ010000096.1 GCA_023245755.1 archaeon
TGCAAAGAAATATTACGACAGAAAAAGATTGTTACCCAAGTGTCTCTACTGCTTCTCCTACTGCAAGTTCTTTAGCTACCTTTGGTGCTACAGATAGCTTAGCATTGCCCTATAGTTATGGTGAACTCAGTACTGGTATACAAAGAGTCTGTGCATTACAGGATCCTGGACTGGGACAAGGTTCAAGTGGAAGTTGGACTGCTGTAGGAAGTTGTGGAGAAGATAGTGAAGGAAGAAGTTTAGGATACTGCTGGATGAATACAGATAGTTTTAGTATTAAAGATGCAGAGAAGAGTGCTACTGCTTCCCAATATCTAGAGACAAAGAGTTTTGAAACGTTAAAGTCTGGGTTGAGTCAGTTAATGAATGAAAGTGTAAGTAGAGAGTTTTACACTGCCTATATAGCTTCTTTGAAATCTGCGAGTTCTTGCTCCAGTTATGTTTCCTTAGCAAAACAAATGGATGATTTGTACACACAAACGTTGAGTTATGATTATGCTGCAACTGCTCAGTATCAATTAGGGGTGATTTATTATATGATTGGAACTGATCAGAGACTCGATGACTCTGCTAAAAAGATCTGTGGTATTACTGGAAGGACGCAGATTAGTTTCTCTGCAGATATTGATGGGCATGATGTGAGTTTTTTCAAAGAAGGAGAGTCTATCCCTTCTGGAAAGTATATTGATGATAGTGGAAAATTTACGATTACCTTTACAAATCTTCAAAGTGGAGAAGTTCCTGAAGGTGTTATTACTCTTGGTTCAGAGGACACAGACATTGATTGTACAAAAATACAAGATGGTACCTATACTTGTGAAACAGATATTGTTTTTACTGCAACTGAAGATATTGCTACTTTGACTTTTACTATTGGCAGGGGCACTGATGCTTTTACGCGAAGCTTTATTATTGATGCTAGTGAAGAAGCTGCTCAAGCAGAGGGCTATGTCAGTGCTTCAGAGACCTGTCATGCCCATTGTGGTGGGCTTGGTGGATTTGGTTGTGATCTTGAAGAGTGTCATGGCATCAGTGAAGGGTGTTACTTTGAAACAAATTGGATTAATGAGTGTTTTGCTTGTGAGGATTTAGCAAATAAAGATAGTGCCGTGTATATTACTGCTGTAGCAGATCGCTGTGCTGTACTTAGTGATGATGAAAGTAGATGTACAAGTGAAACTTGTTATGGGAAGTTAGGTTTAGGGTCGGGAGAGAAATGTTATTGGGATGATGATACGGGTTGTAGTTCCAAAAGTAGTTCTTCTTCCGGTGGTGGTGGAAGTACAGGTGTTTCTTCTGCAGACTGTGCTGCTACTGGTGGGGCTGATGCATATGAGAATGCTCTGTTAGATACAATAGCTTCTACTGAAGGTGGAGATTATGATGTCTTGTCTGGTGGGGATACGTTTGATTTTGATAGATGTGGTGAAGGGCATCCTTATTATTGGGATGATAAGGATAGTCTTTTCCCAGGCCGTACTGCATGGGATTCCGGAAGGTACCAATTTATCCCAAGTACTTACAAAAAGACTTGGGAGAGTGCTGGTTTAGGGACTGATTTTTGTGAAGAGGGTCAAGATAAGGGCGCATTGTATATTATAAACACTGAAATGGGAATAACTAGTGCAGATATTCAGGAAGCTTATGATTCTAGTAATTGGGATTCTGTGCTAGATCCTATTGCAAAAACGTGGTATGGGATTCCTTATAGTGGCACTGATTGTATAACTAAATATAGTACTTCAAGACCTTGTGGACAAGGAGTGTATAGCTATGATTCGAGAGGTTCTGCTCAACCAGAAGCAAATGTTCTTGCTACTTTTGACAAATGCTACAAAGAACATGCAGGTATTACTAGTTCCTCTACTTCTTCTTCAACTACGAGTAGTACTTCTTGTACTGCTAATAGTGATTGTTACAATGCAGGATTAACTGGTTATACTTGTAGTGATTCTGGAGTTTGTGTTTATTCTAATGGAGAGAGTGTTCTTTTGCTAGGGGATTCTCATAGTGTAGGAACATATGGACAAACACTTTATCAACTTTTTAGTGATGATGGGTATGCTGTTGATATGTATGCACAATGTGGAGCATCTCCTTCTTGGTTTGTTAGTGGAACAAGTGGAACTTGTGGATCTCTTTTTATTGTAGATGGAAAAAAATCAGAAGTAGCATATAATGCAAGAGTACAGTCTGATACTCCTAGGATAGATACTTTAAATCCCGAAACTTTTGATTTTGTGGTAATTTCTTTGGGAGCAAACCTTCGTTTACAGAGGAATGGGGATAATGAGGTTACAAGTGAAAATGTTGCAAATCTGGAATCATCTGCAAGAAGTAATGTTCAAGGTTTTTTGAGTCAAATTAACTCTGGCGTTACTTGTTATTGGGTGGGTCCTCCTCAAGGTCCAGATTATGAGAATAAAGTAATCTATGAAACTTTTAATGGGTATATCCTTGATGCAGTTGGAACTCGTTGTACCTATATAGACTCTTCTGCGTACACAGAGTTTGCTTTTTGTGAGAATGGAAATACTTTTGGTTGTTCTAGTGAAGATGCTCACTTTGATAGCCATGGAGATGAGGGTGGTACGTCTGCAGCTGTTGCTTGGGCTCAAGGTATTCATGATGAAATTAGTAGGTGATAACTATAAAAAGAAGAATTTCTTTTTCTTTTCTATGCATAAAGTGAAGTTTTTCCTCAAGTCTTTCTGTGTAGACCTTCTTCTTTTTCTTACGTTCTTTGGTATAGGATATTTTCTCAAAACGACCTTAGCACAATTCTTTGTACAAGTGAATACCTATCAAAGCCAAATCCAAGCACTAGAGCCAGGCCTTGCAAATCAATCTCGCGAGGCACTTCTTTCTTTGGATCCTTTAGTAGGAGATTTTCATAGTCTTGTTTTGAAGACTTTTCTTTTGGTGCTTGTTGCCTTTCCTCTTGTTTTGTATTTACTTTTTGTTCTTACAAATACCTTTCTGGTTTCAAAGAAATTCTCTTGGAAGTATTACGGTAAGGCATTTGTTTTTGGAATTCCTTTACTTGTTTTGTTTTATTTAGCTATGAATAGCTTTTTTGAAAGTTTTGGAAATTTGCTCTATAGCGGAAGTGCTTTACGGCTCTTTGTTCTGTATATTCTTTCTTTCTCTCTTTTGAGTTATATCTGGTATAGTCTTGTCGCAATTCTTGCAGTGCATTCTTTGAAAGAATGGAAACTGGTCTACAAGAAGTTTTTCCCTTTGTATTTTGTTTTTCTTGCCTTTTTTGCTACGTACCTCTTTCTTTTACTTTTTGTTGTATACTTTGTTGTTTCTGTTCTTGTGGGATCTTTTTTTGGCAATGATCTTTGGGTGTATTTAACTCTCTTCCTTGCATTTTTAGCTCTTTTAGAACTCTTTCGTCTGGGGTATGCTGTTCTTTTGAAGAAATACCTTGCAGATTCTTCCTAAATCTTTATTAAGTACACTTTAACTTTTTTCTTTATGGTTAAAGTTGCTGTTTTGAAAACGAAGCCCGAAACTGTGCTGCAGGAT
>JAHFJQ010000032.1:0-3591 GCA_023245755.1 archaeon
CCATTAGCATTTCTGCATAATCATAGCCATTGACTGTTGTTCCATATCTTTGTACTAATAGAGGTATTGCTTCTGTTTCTTTTCGTGCTAACTCTTCTTTTTCTTCTGCAGTCATACCTTCCTTGATATAGAGCTGCACGTCATCTGTGATTATTTCCGCATCATCATGGACCAAAGCTAAATTTTTTGCATATCCAAAATCAAAAGCACTGCCAAATACATCTCTAATATGGTCTTCTATCGCCTCTAGATGCCATGAAACTCTGTGCTCATGAATCCAATCATTTGTTCTATAATACATCACGGGAGTGAATGGGCTGATCCACCGCTTCAGATTTCTTAAGGCTTGTTCTCTACTAGGATCCATACAGATATTTCTTTTCTCTCTTCTAAAAAGGTCATCCCTGCTAGAATATCCATATAGAAGAATATAAAAAGGAGAAATTAGCTTGTTTTTGTATGTGTAGTATTATTGGATGTTTTCATAATGAGCATGCGTTTTCTCAGGTACAGAAAGGACTTGCTCTTATGCGGCAGCGAGGAAGAGATGGTTGTGGATATTATGATGGAAATATACAGCTTGCACCTAGCCCAGAACAGCTTCCTCCAAGCAAAGAAAAGAATATTCTTGGGCATGGACTGCATGCAATTGTCAATGTTGTTGCTCAACCCTTACAAGAAAAAAATGCCGTTCTTGTTGCAAACTGTGAAATCTATAACTGGAAAGAACTTGCAAAGGAATATACCATTAAAGCAAAGAATGACTCCGATCTTCTTGTCAAACTTATTCACCAGTTAGGAATTGTACAAACACTCCCTCTCTTACGAGGAGTCTATGCCTTTGCGTATTTAGATGGAGATACTTTGTATCTTGCACGAGACATTATTGGTGTTAAGCCCTTATGGTATCACATTGCTGGAAAGAAACTATCTTTTGCTTCAGAAAAAAAAGCATTAGGAGGAACAAGCCAAGAACTTAACCCTAGACAGATTCTGAAATACTCGATTAAAACAGGAAAAACTTCTTTTCTGAAAAGAAACTTCTTCTCTACAAAGAAAACTTTGAAAGGAGATGTTCTCCTTACACTACAAAAGACATTGCAAGAAGCAGTTTGCCTTGAAGCACCAGACACAAAATTTGGATTGTTATTCTCTGGAGGACTAGATTCTCTGCTCCTAGCAAAAATGCTCAAAGATAGAGGATATATATTTACGTGTTATACCGCTGCAAGTAATGAACAGAGTCCTGATTTACTGAGTGCGAAGGATTGTGCGAAACAACTAGGCTTTCCCTTACGTTATACCATTCTAGACCAGCAACAAACGGTAGAACATTTGAAGAACATTGTTCCTCTTATTGAAGATAGTAATGTCATTAAGGTAGGTGTTGCACTGCCTCTCTTTGCCGCAGCAGAGCTTGCAAAGCAAGATGGCAACCGAGTGATCTTTGCTGGTAGTGGTGCAGATGAACTCTTTGGAGGATATCATCGATATAAGGCAATTGATTTGAAGAAACTCAATGAAGACTGCTACTCAGATCTTCTGAAAATCTATGAAAAAAACTGTTATCGTGATGATGTGATTACCATGAACAATACTTTAGAGCTCCGTGTGCCGTTCTTAGATAAAGAAGTCGTTGCACTGGCTCTACGCATTGCTCCTGAGTGGAAAATTAAAGATGGACAAGAAAAATACATTCTTCGCCAGCTTGCACAGAAACTAGGTATTCCAAAAACTCTTGCAGAGAGGAAGAAAAAAGCTGCACAGTATGGAAGCGGCTTTGATGCAGTGCTAGAAAAACTTGCAAAAAAAGAAAAGAAAAGTAAATCAAAATATCTTGAACAGTTCTATACACCAAAAAACCTACGACTTGCAGCACTTGTGAGTGGAGGTAAAGATAGCCTCTATGCAGCATATATTATGGCACAACAGAACTATGAACTTTCTTGTCTTGTGCGCATGGAAAGTAGCAATCCTAGTTCGTATATGTTCCATACCCCAAATATTCATCTTGTCGAACTGCAAGCACAAGCAATGGACGTTCCCCTTTTGACACAGAAAACAAGTGGGGAGAAAGAAAAAGAATTGAAAGATCTTGAAGCTGTATTGAAAAAGGCACAAAAGAAATACCATATTGAAGGTGTTGTTTCTGGAGCATTGTACTCTCAATATCAAAGAGAAAGAATAGAAAAGGTTGCGGAAAAACTTGGACTAAAAGTATTTGCACCACTGTGGCATAAAGATCAGGAGCAGGAGTTACGAGAATTGCTTTCTTTAGGATTTTCCTTTGTCCTTAGTTCTGTTGCTGCAGAAGGCTTGAATAAAAGTTGGTTAGGGCGAGTTCTTACTCTTCAAGATGTAGACAAACTTGTTGCCTTGCAGAAGAAAGTAGGGCTCAATGTTGCTGGAGAAGGAGGAGAGTACGAAAGTTTCGTTCTTGACTGCCCTCTCTTTCATCAAAAAATAAAAATCCTTTCCTCAGAAATAACTGTGGAGTCTGAAAACTGTGCATTTCTCCATGTCACTAAAGCAAAATTAGAATAATACTTGTTTCAATTCGGAACACTTAAATACTTCTTCTCTTTAGCAAGAATAACATGAAAGCAGTGCACTATCTCCTCCCTATTTTCCTTGCATCTACAAGCTGTCTGCCTACATACTCCTCAGAACAAGACTCCCTTGGATCTATTCAAACATTAGAAGTTTCTTTTCCCCCGTATTCTTGGAGCCTCGGTTGGGAACAAATGCAGGACCTTCGCCGCTTAAGTTCTCAGCTTCCTTCTGGAACAGTTGTTTCTCTTGAGACCTGTGCAACTAGTGAAGGAAATGGAGAGCATTTCAGAAAAGAAAGGGCAAGATCTGTTTCCTATTTCTTAACAAGTGGAAACCCTTTAGATGTTCGTATTTCCCTTTGTGATACGCCAAACCCAGATAAAGCAAGTAAAGTGTATGTTTCTGTAGAATAGTATACTTATCTTTAAATAGTAGAAACTCCTTTGCTTCTTATGCTTCCCCTTGAAAGACTTATTGCTCAAATTCAACGAGATGAATCTCTGGGAAGATCAACAGGACCCATACCACGAGATAGCTGTATGGATGCTTCTTCCTACCCTTGCCCTCTTCCCCCCCCTTATTCAGGACCAGAAATAGTTCTTCATTATAGCGTTAGCCGAGACCCACATACGGGAGAAGCACTTTATCATCTACAAAAAGATTAAAATCTATGTATGTATTTTTTAAGATCTACTTTATTCTTTTCTATCTTCACGCCTTCTTGTTCTAGCAGAGTTTTCTTTTCCTCCATGGGCTTACCTTCTCTTTCGCCCTTAAACCCATGAAGATGCCCTGAAGAAGAAACCACGCGATGACAGGGAACAGTAGGTGCATAGGGATTCTTTCTTAAGGCCTGCCCAACTGCTTGATAGGCTTTTGTGTTGAGCTTTTCTGCTAGAATTTTGTATGTCGTTACTTTTCCTTTAGGGATTTGTTTACATAAAGAATATACTTTGTCTGCGAGCATGTTAGAAGTCCAACTTTAATATGATTGGGCAATGATCAGAACCGAGAATTTGATCTTGAATAGATGCTTCT
>JAHFJQ010000032.1:3601-9907 GCA_023245755.1 archaeon
TGCTTCTTTTACGTGTTTTACAAGATCCTTTGTGACATAAAAATAATCGATACGCCAACCAACATTATTCTTTCTTGCACCACCTCTTTGCGACCACCAAGAATATTGTACTTTCTCTGGATGGAGATGACGGAAGGTGTCAGTGAACCCTTCTTTGATGAAGCGGTCTAAGTAATCTCTCTCAATTCTCATAAAGCCAGATTCATCTTCGTTTTCCTTTGGACGAGCAAGGTCAATTTCATTATGTGCAGTGTTTACATCTCCACAGATAATAAGATGCTTTTTATGTTTTTTACAAAACGCTAAGAACTCTTCGTAAAACTCTAATTTATATTGTAAACGTTCCTCTCTTGCCTTTCCATTTGGAAAGTAAATATTCATGAGAATAAACTCCTTAAACTCTAGAACTAAAATTCTTCCCTCACAATCAAACTTCTTATGCCCACCAAAACCGGTTTGTACGGAAAGAGGCTCTTCTTTTGTGTAACAGAGAACTCCACTGTAGCCTTTTTTTTCCCCAGAGGAAAAGTAAGCATGGTAACCTGGAATACTGGTTAAGTTCTCACTGAGTTGTTCTTTATGCGCTTTTGTTTCTTGTACACACATAATATCTGGGGACTCTTTTTTAACATAGTCTACAAAACTTTTCTTTTCTGCTGCACGAATACCGTTGACATTCCAAGAAATAAGCTTCATGCCTCTTCTGTAGAACTAGTGATATATAATATTTTCGTAGAGAAACCTTTATATTTGGTCAAAAACTCTTTTTCTTTATGACACCTAAAGAAGCATATCTTCGAGCAGGAAAAATTCATTATGAAGTCTGTGAACGCTCAAGAAAACTTATCAAGCCAGGAGCATCTCTCTTAGCAATTGCTGAAGCGATTGAAAAAGACATTGCATCGTATCCTGAAGCCTCTTTAGCCTTTCCTGTAAACTTACAATTAAATAATGAAGTGCACTACTCTCCCTTACCTGGAGACACACGAACTATTTCTAAGGAAGATATTATCAAAGTTGATGTGGGGGTTCATGTGGAAGGCTACATTGCGGATGGTGCCTACACGATTGCACTCAATAAAGACTACCAGGACATGGTTGATTTTACAGAAAAAGTTCTTCGGGATACACTTACAGGACTAAAACCAGGAATGAAAGTTTCTGAAATTGGAAAACGACTTGATATGCACATGAAAGGCTCTAAATATAAACTGATCCAGAATCTTATGGGGCACCAAGTACAGCAATGGGATTTACACTCTACGAAGTCTGTGTTTGTTTATGAAAGTGATTCTAAGCATACCCTTGAGCCAGGTGAAGCCTTTGCCATTGAAATTTTTATTACTGATGGTGTTGGCTTCATTAAATCTTCACCACAAGCAGTGATTTATGCAATGAAACGAAAACAAGCTCCTGTACGAGATATGAAAGTACGAACCTTGTGTAAAACGATTTTAGACAAAAGGAAACACTTACCTTTTACAGAGAGATATGTTGTGGGCCATTTGAAATGTTCACGAGTAGAATTTCTTAATTTAAAACGATCAGGAAATATTATGGAGTATCCTATTCTTGTAGAAGTTCCTGGATCAAAAATTGCACAGTTTGAAGATATTATTTATATTGATACAGATAAGGTTATTATTACCACGAAACCTTAGTCCAGTCTTGCTTCAATAGTTCTTTGTACACAAACTCTCTTCTCTTCTAAACGCATATCTTGTTCTATGCCCCAAATTCGTTTCCATCTTGCTGTATGCTTTGAAGAAAGATACCAGCTCTTGAACTTAGGAAGCATTATTTCTTTGACAGCAAGAGGTATTTCTTCTACAGATTCTACATATCTCTTGGCTTCTAGAAAAAAGTAAGGGTCGGTACATTCTGATGCAACACAGTCTTCCCAAGGATCCTCTCTTGTCTGTTTCTGTTTGTTTCTTGCATAAATCATTCTGATGTTATGTAAAGACTCATCTCCACTTGCTACGTAAGGGAAAAAACCATGGCCTAAATCATGTATTAAGACTCTGAGCATATACTCTGTTGCTACTTGCGGACAAACATTTAAAATGTCTGGAAAATCTGGAAGGTAATATCCTGAAATACAAGGCTTTTTTCTCCAACTATTCTGACCTAAACTGGTGAAAGAACCCAAAGTTTGTATATGACGTTTTCTTGCTCTCCATGTTCCTAGAAGTTTTGGAAAGAAATTTGTTTGTGTATGTAAGTAAAGATATTGAGGGTCGTATTGAGCATACCTTGTTCTAAAAAATTCATCTTCTGTTCTTGTTTGAAACTCTTTTTGATCTTCTACTGTATCTGGTCTTTGTAGAAAAATAAGGGGAAGACCTGAGTACCCCTCTATGGCACCTTTTCTTTCTTGTTTGTTAAAGTATTGTTCTACTGATTGTAATCCCTCTTCAAGAATATCTTTTTGCAACCAAGGACTTTGAAGCCGTTCTCTGGCTTGCCCAGAATTTGTAAGAAGTTCTCTTAGTGTTACTGTTCTTTCAGGATCTAAAGAATAGAGAAAACCCCTAAATCTTTTTTCTAAGGATTTTTGAGTTTCTAGTATACGATTCATAGATTCTTTTTTCTACTGATTTTATTTAAATGTTGCCCAGAAGCTTTTTATAGCAAACAAGCATTTCTTTATCTATGATTACCCACTTTGAACGTATTACTATTGTACGCATACGTAGTCCAGAGAAAGCACTCAACCCAGAAATTCAATGGCTGTCTGAATCCTTAGGGTTATTCTCTGAACGAGATAAAGATCGTTCGTGTTTTCGTTTATTCCTTGCAATTTTACAATCTAAGAAACCACTTTCTTCTGATGAACTCGCGTATAAACTAGATCTTAGCCGAGCAACAGTGATTCATCACTTAGAAAAACTGATTTCTAATGGTCTTGTTGTTATTGAAAATGGGAAATATGTTCTTCGAGAAAAAAACCTTGCTACAACACTGAAAAAAATGAAACAAGATGTGCTCTCTGCATATGAGGATTTAGAAGAAATAGCAAAAGAAATAGATAAAAAATTACAAATTTAGGAAGAACCTTTTCTGTAGACAAGATCTTCATCTACACGCTTAAAGACATGAATTTCTTTGTCTGTAAACCAGATTTTAATTTCTCTCTTTGCTTCTTCAACTGTTCCTGAAGCATGAATTAAATTCTGTACAGGACGATCAGAAGAATCAGCAAGCATGTAGGAATCTATTGCAAAGTCACCCCGAATGGTTCCTGGAGTTGCTTCTTGCGGGCTTGTTCCTCCACAAAGCATACGAATCTTTGCTACTGCACCATGCCCTTCAATAACTAAACATACAGAAGGACTCATCGTAATATAATCCATAAGCATTTGACGAACCCATTGACCCTGTTCTAGAGCTGTACGAGAAAGTTTTATTCCTTTCTTCTCTGCGGATTTTAAGGTTTTTTCCCCAACACTCATCAGCCACTCTTGATCATCCGCATAATGTTCACCAGCCTGGGCTTTGTTTGCGTAGACCATTTTCATGGCAACAATCTTAAGAGTTGTTTTTTCTATTCTTTGAATCACTTCACCAATAAGTCCTCTTTGCACGGTATCAGGTTTTAAGATGATTAAGGTTTGTTCTATCATTGTTTCTCCTCCAATAAAATAAGTATAAAAGAAAAAATTACGCCTTTTTACTCTTGTCTTTTCCAGCTGAAGTAACCCATTTCATATTTTGAGGTTTTCGTTTTAACTTCAAGGTATGCAGTTCACACTTTCGAGAACAAAAGTTTGTGATCTTTCCCGTTTTATAGACAAAGATCATTCCAGTCCCAATAGGGATTTCAATCCCACAAAAACTACATTTTGCCATTATCGTTTCCCCTTATTGAGCTTTCTTGCTTCAATTTCTGTTTCTCGAAGCATTAAAATGTCCTTTAAACGAACTGGACCTTTGACGTTTCGAGAGAGAATCTTGTTTGCATCCCTTCCTTCCAAAATCTTACAGCGCACTTGGATAATTTCTCCTCGTGTTCCTGTACGACCAATAATTTCTTCAACACGAGCAGGAACTGCTTCAGTGAAAAGATTTCCCTTAGGCTTATCTTGTGAAGGTGCTGCTGCAGGAGCTTGTGCTGCTGCTGGTTTTCCTTCAGCTTGAGGAGCTTTCTTCTCTTCTTTCACTGCCGGTTCTTTCTTAGCTACTGCCATCTTCAACCTTCATAGAATCAGCAATCTGTTTTATCAGATTTTTTGCTTCGCCCTCTTGTACAATTGCTACTGCACTTGCACCAATAGGCATACCTGCTGCGGTTCCTAATTCTACTTTGCTTGGAACAGTAACCATGGGTACTTTTCTTTCTCTACAGAGCGGACCAAGGTGCATGATAATTTCTGCAGGAGTTGTATCTTTTGCAACAACAACTAGTTTTGCAATAGCTTTCTCTACAGCCTTTGTCACTTCGTTTGTCCCTCTCTTTAATTTACCAGAATTTTTTGCAATTTCAATTGCTTCATATGCTTTTTCTATCAATTGTTTGTCTTCCATCGTGTAAACCTCCAACCTGTCATCGGTTTTAAGATGGATAAAAAAGAGGCGGTTTATAAAGCTTACTGTTAGCTAGGCTCTTTTGTGTCTTTATGGTAGCTGATAGCTTATGCAAACTTCTCGAACTCTTCACTTTAGAATTTGGCCAAGAGCAGGCTCTTTTTCTCTAAAAAAAAATAAAAAATGCCCCTAGGCTTTCTTTATCGTATGAGCTATTACAGATATAACAAATAATATCACAAAGATAATTGCTAACCATTTTGCAATTGTCCATGAAATTCCTGATATAAGCCCAAAACCGAATAGTGCTGATACAAGGGCTATTACTAAAAATATTATTGCCCAACCCAACCAGCCTGATAAGCCTTTTTTATTCATGTTTGCTTTCATGCTTTTATACACATTCTCTAGTATATAGGCTTGTGTAGTATAACCCCATACAACGTAAATGCTCTTTCTTGCACTAAAACTTTTGAGCACCGAAAAGATACAATTTCTCATTGAAAATCTTATTATCCTTCCAATGTTGTACATTCACCCGATAAATTGTTTTCTGCTCGCCTTGCGGGTTTTGAATATTTATGCCCCATTCTGTCATTGAGACATCATTTTCTATTCCCCCAAAGGTAACAGACTTTATATCTGAGCTATTAATTCCTTTTATTTCCTGAAGAAAACCCATCTCTTTGAGACCATTTGCTTCTTTTCCAGCTAAAGGAGGACTCCCATTCAATTGTATAACAACATCCTCTCTATAATATTTTTCAAATGCATCTCTGATTTTCCCTTGTTTAATTAAAGCGTTTAATTTTTCTACAGTGGTCTTCAACTTTTCCCTTTTATGATTACTTGCGTCTCTCTTCCTTACTTCCCTTTTTTTAGGGAAACTAAATAGATTCAAAAATGCACTCATGGTTGTTCCTCCTTCCTTTCATTGATTGCTGTTAAAAATAAAGCAAATACGTCCCAAAAGATAAAAATATAAGTACCAATAAGGATATGGCTACAGCCATACCCCGATACCCATCTTTTATCTCTCTTCTATTCGTTGTCAGTTCATCGTTTCTTAATCGGCTTTCCGTTAAGATCCTATCTGCCTTATGTCTCCTCTCTTTTGTTATGCCATCGTTTCTTATTCGACCCTCTCTTGTATGTTCATCTTCCATTTCTCTTCGCTCTATTGTTGCCATGTCGTTTTCTCTTCTTTCTTTGTTTGTCATTTTGTTCTTGTCTCCTTGCTACACATAGTAATGGCTATAGAGTATATATGCTGGCGCAGTAGTTGTCTAGAAGTGTTGTAGGAATAGAAAATTGTTGTATGGGAACACACTTTATTTGTAGGAGCTTACACTAATTTTTCGGAATAGCCCCAAAGAAGATTATAGAGGTTATGATATTCCATTGCGATAATATCATTTTCAATAATAATAGTATGAATAGGATGAATCCAAAGAGTAATATATACAGAGCCATTACAGACTATTTGCGTTATTTGGGATGTCTTTGACTGTTGTGTTTTCGGTAAAAGCCTCGCTTCTGTATATTTTAGATTACTCAGGGTTTTAATTTCTTCATGAGGAAATTTATAAAAAAGTAATTTGAGCTCAATACGCTCTTTGATTCTTTCTAAATGAAAAGATTTCATAACTTTATCATTGAGAACATTAATGAGATTTTCATTCTCTGCAAGCCCATATATCCAAATCTCTGCTTTTTTTTCGAGTACGCTAAATAAAATACTTTTTACAGCATTTAACCCTTCCAGGGTGTACACCTTGG
>JAHFJQ010000033.1 GCA_023245755.1 archaeon
GAGAGACAATTGCTGCATGGCAATTATTCACTAAAATAGGAGTGAAACGATCAGTAAACACCAAATAATTATGATTCTCTAATACGGTAATATTATAGACATCAATTTCACCAGCATCCTCCACAAAAGAAGTACGAATCATTCTGGTATCCGAAGATAAAACTCTTTGAAGAGAATTCCGATCTGCCACATCAGCCAAAGGAAGAATATTTTTACTAATCTTATCTCCATCAAGAAGAAGATTATTATCAACATAAGTTTTTATTTGCCCATTATAATTTACAGAAGGAAGAATATCTCTTAATAACTGAGAAGCAGAAAAGAAACGAACACCGCAAGACACTCTTTTGGGATTTCCTTTAACTCTTTTTGTATAAGAAAGCAAAGTTTCCAATTGTTCAACAATTTGAATGTTATAAGTTCCTCTATTAACAGTCACTTGTGGTACAATTCCTAAACGATAGCAAGCAAGAAGTAAAGGAGCATACAATTTTTGTTTCCCACAGTAAATACTAATCCGAGAAGCAGAAGTATTATAGCATCCATCTCCATCTATCACTCCCGCAAGAAAAGAATAAAGAACTTCATCACTACATCGTAAGAAGAGATACTCTAAAGAAGACTCAAGCTGTAAGACTTTTCTGGCAGCAGTTTTAGAACAAACAGTGTAAGCATAACATTGAGAAGATCCTTGAATTATTCTACCACGAATAACTCCACTAGAAGCTTTTTTTGGATAAGATTGTACTTCTTTACCAGCAAACTCTGATAAGTAAGACACAACAGTAGAAATAAATTCTTCTTTTTCAGGGATATTTTTCTGAACAAAAGTAATTTTACCTCTTCTTTGAGTGAGGGAAACAGAACCATCAGTAAGTAATGCTCCTAAAAGGTATGCCTTTTTTATATCAAAGGAGAGGTCTTCTGGCAAAGAAGGAATTTTTTGAGCAATGAGAAGCATTTCCTTTGCATCTAAAATTTCTTGTATACTTTTAGAAACCAATTCTCTGTCAGAATAAGTCAGCATCTTATGATCCGGAGTTAAAGTAAGCGTATTGCCTTTCATTTTACCAGTCTGACTTGATTCAATAACAATAGCAGAAGCTCGACGTTTCATCTTAGCAATTATCGGCCTCCATTCTACTTTCAATGTCTCTCTATTCAGAGAAGGAACAAAAAAAGGTTGATCGCAAAGATAAAGATCTTTCATAGTCATAAAACCTTGATCAGTAAGAATCAAAGTATCACCAGAAAAACATGTAGAGCCACCAGCATCGGTAACAATGGCATTAGCTCGCTCCATTGCAGGCACACTATCTGGTGTAGTCATTCGAGAAACAAGCACATCCCCTTTTTGCACTTTTTTCAAATCAGAAACATCATGCACAATCACCACTTTCCCTTTTCCAATACCTGGGGAGGAAGGAATTCCAGAAACAAGAAGAACAGCATCTTTCACTTCAATCTCAGCAGGAGCATTCACAATAACTTGTGTAGCTTCTTTTTTCGGTTCTACAACTTGCTCTTCTCTATTGGATTCTTTCTTCTTTCCAAGCGTGGTAATTGCTCTCGTCTGAGTAATATACACTCGTGTTTTTTCTACAGCAAATTCAATATCCTGTGGTTTTTTATAATGTTCTTCTAGTTTGACAGCATACTCAGCAAGTTTCTTTATATCTTGAGCATGTAAACAATCTTCTTCCTGACGTGCAACGGGAACATCAACTTTAATAGTACTCATTTTCTCCGTATCCCGTACGTACATCCATGTTTTCTTTGCGATAGTTTTCTTTGTAACAACAAAACCTTTTTTCTGGACATTATACTCATCAGGAGTAATGGAACCTGAAACAACTGCTTCTCCTAAACCATACGAAGCTTCAATGAGAATTTCATGGGGATCTTGTGATACAGGATTCACCGTAAACATCACTCCAGCAACATCCGAGTTCACCATCTTCTGCACAACAACAGCAATGAACACTTTTTCATGAGCGAAATGATTCTTTACACGATAATACATTGCTCGAGCCGTATACAAAGATGCCCAGCATGCAAGCACTGCAGCAAGTAAATTTTTTGGTCCCTTAATATTCAAATAACTCGCCATCTCTCCAGCAAAAGAAGCATCAGGCAAATCCTCTGCAGTTGCAGAACTTCGCACAGCAACGTATCCAGGTTCTCTTCCTTGCATAATCAAATCTTCTGCTTTTGTTCCTCGTATCGAAGGATCAATATTCATATGCTCATAGGCTTCAAGAATTGCCTGCCTAATTTGCAAAGGTAAAGGTGTAGAAAGAATCAAACCTTGAATTTCTTTTTCTGCAGCTTGTAATGCATCATTATTTTCTACATCTAAATCTTTGAGGATAGCAAGTATTTTTGTATCAATACCAGTAACATGAATAAAATGTTTGAACGTAAACGTGGTCACAATAAACCCAGGGGGTACAGGAAGACCAAGATTATACATAATACCTAAATTATTTCCTTTACCACCCGCTAAAGAAAGAGAATTTTCATCAAGATCAGAAAACCATGCAATAAACTTTTCTATACATAATCACCCCAATAGATATATTCAAGGGCAGAGTCTTTATAAAGTTTTTCAAGAAAGTAAAAGAGTATGAAGCCTGAATAACGCCCTAGAAAAAATGTGCAAAAAAGGCATTTCCTTCTGAAGACATTCTTCGAATTTTTCCCTTTGCTTTAAAGGAAGAACTAGAAATACAAGCACCAGAAACACAAGCATACCCTGAAGTACAATCAGAAGTACTACTGCAAGCAGTTTTACACAGATTTGTTCTTGTATCACAAGTATAACTACCACAGCTACTATCCTCACAAGGAATAAGACATGCACTACTTCGGCAAACATAACCTGAAGAACAATCCGTATCACCTGCACATTCAAAATAACAATATCCCCCTTCTTCATAACAAGCATAGCCCTGTGCATCACATTCTGTTGTATCCATTGCACTACAAGTTCCCGATTCATCCTGTTCTGCAACACCATTGTAATCCAAATCTACAGCACATGTTCCATCTGTGGTGCATGCTTCTCCAGTACCACAACCAGAACTTCCACTCCCCCGTTCACATTGCACACAGTCTCCATAAGCCACATCACAAACTTCATAGCTTGCACAATCACTATCACTAGAACAAACAGAACTACAATACGAACCTGACGAACCAGTCACACAAGTAGAAGAAAGAGCATAGGTAGAACAAGTAATGCCTGTAAAAGATCCTTTGGGATGCATTCCTGGAGTAGAAGAAGAGGTCCAACAAAAATATTCCATAAGGTCTCCCGCACCATCACATCGATCTTGAAGGTAATAATAAGAACTGGAAGTTTGAGAAGCATATTCACTCGTAGAATACCAAACGGTATTAGAAAGTTGCCCAGCAACAAAAGGGTCTTGTCCTGCATCAGAATCATTACAAGTAATACATTGTCGCAAATGAGAACGCCCAGAAGTAACACAAGAAGCATCTGCTGCACAATAACTATCAGAAGAACAGCTACTATAGCAAATACTACTTGTGACATTACAAGCAAAATGATTACTACAATCACTATCTATAGTACATGCATGGACCAAAGGAAGAGCGAAAATAAAAAAACTGAAGAAAAGAAGCCCAATATACAGTGATATTCTCATGAACTCATATAACGAAGAGAGACTTTTAAAAAAGAGTATCGCCCAATATAGCCTTTAGAGCAAATACGTACACTCTTCTAAGAATACGAACTCTAAGGCAACTCCTTCATCTCTATCCTTGAGCTTTCCAAGGTTCCATCAGTCTTCCACCACTTCTTCTAGGAGGACGTGCTCTACGGAGTTCTTGTGCAAGCTCTATAGGTAAAGAAGAATAGAGTTGAGAAATAGCATTTTTTGCATCAGTAATCTGTTTACCACCTTCTTCATAAGAATGTCCCGTATAAGACAGATCAACAACAATTCCATCTTTGTAGGTATTACTTCCACCCACAACTCGAGGATCATCAATAAGAGCATCAGAATACTCTGATAAAACAACCAGTAAACCTGAAGGAGACTGTAATCTATATCTCCAAAAGTGAACCGGATGAAGAAGTTTTCTTGGTAAAGACATCCATAAAGGAAGTTCTGCATTCTGTCGACCTACACCAAAGGGATAAGAAAACGTATAACTACTTGCTTGGGGATCAATCACGATTCCTCTTCTTTGGAATGCAACAATAATCTCTTTAGGACTATGTCCACAAAGAATATAGGGAGAAGGGACAGTAGTCCCAGGTGATCCAACTTGTGTATCAATAAGTTCAAGCCTATCAGTTATATTCATCTAAGAAAGAAAAGGAAAAGAAGTACTTAAACTCTTCGTAAAACACCCTGCATAGGCTCAGAAATAAATTTCTCTTCCATAAGCTGCTGCAAACAATCTTTCACAATCATTTCACCTAGCCCCATTTCTGCAGCAATATCAAAGACCTTATGAGAGAAAACAGATCTACTTTCTAACGTCAATTTTTCAATAATCGCTCGAATACTTGTTTTTGTATCTTTTGTCACTACCACCACCCCTTTCTAAAAAATAAAACTTCTAACACTCTCCAAACAAATTTTCTTTATATATGTTTAGAAAGGAAAATATACATTTCAAAATATAGGTTTATTGGAAAATAAATCTTTATAAGCGAAATTTTTGCAAAGTGACAACTCCTAACGAAGTGATGCAACTTCATCGCTTCGATCTTTTTGATCACAGCCCTTCTCTAAGGCCTCTAACACAATCTTATCATATGCTTCTGATGGAGGAAGTGGAAAAGTAAAAGGCGTTACTTCTTGCCAATAAAGTAAATTTAGATCTTCAGAAATCAAAGCAAGTAAAGTAAAGTTAGAGTCCACAACACTATCTCGTAATTGCCCAAAATCTCTCGCAGTAGAATCTGCAACTAAAACAACAAACCTTCGTGCATCCTCTCTCCAATCTTCATTAGAAGCACTGCGTAATGCATAGGGATAAGCCTCTGGACTATCACCCCCACCAGAAACAAGAAGATGTTCTACTGCTCTATAAGAAAGGTCAGGAGAAGATGAAAAAGAAGATACCAAAGTATAGGGAGAATCAGTAACGGCTCCATACACAGGGAAATCAGCAACTGTTGCAAATGCAAAACGTACATCCCTATGCTGTGTTTTAATTTCTCGAAGCAAGCGCATACCGGTTTGTCGTGCAGATGCAAGCGTACTTTCCATAGAACCTGTAACATCATACAAGAAAAGAATATCAAGAGAAGAACAACTCCCTAGATCAGTAAGTCTTGTTTCTAAAGGGGGGAAAGGATCAGAAAGAAGGGGTTGAGGAAAATAATCAGGTAACACCAGTTCTTTATCTTTAAGAGGAGATGCTGTAAAAGGAAGAGGAACAACAGGATCCTCTGCATAAGCAAAAGAAAGAAGAAAGGGCAACAAATATTTCATAAAGATAAAAATTTATTTTCTGTTTATAATCATTTCTCTATCAAAGCAGAAACTATTTAAAGATTCTAAGGCTTAAAGAAAAAATGGATGAAGACCTCGCACATTTTTCTATAGAACAAGCGAGAAATTTAGGTGCAAGTTACGCTGAGGCTCGACTAGAAAGCACAACTGCAAATTCTCTTGTTATGAAGAATGGAACGATTGAAGCATCAAGTTTTGATAGTTTTGAAGGTATAGGCATCCGTTTCATCATCAATAAAAAACTAGGGTTCGTATCAACAAATGAACTCACAAAAAAAAGAATTTCTGAAGTTGTAGAAAAAGCATTGAAAATCACCAAAGCAACAAAAGGCTTAGGGGAGAATACAGAATTATCAAAGGAAAAAGCAGAAAAAGCAAAGTATGAAGTCAAGCAAAAACTAAAACTTGCAGATATTGGTGTAGAGCAAAAAATACAACTCTTGCAAGATGCAGAGAAAGCAATACAAAACACAAAGGTCTCTGTCCCTTCCCGCTACGTCGTCTTAAGCGACACAGACTGTACAGAATATTTCACAAACTCTGATGGTGCAAAGATTCTCGCACATGTTCCAAAGATGAATTTCTATTACTTCCTTACTATTAGTGCAAACCAAAAAGTAACACAACGATACTGGGTCTATGGTGCTTCTGGTGGCTGGGAGCAAGTACTCAAATGGAATATTCCTAAGATATTCACCCAAGAAGTCACCAGCATGAACAATGTTTTAAAAAAAGGAATAAAAACTCCTCAAGGTGTCATGCCCATTGTGTGTGGTCCACAAGTTTCTGGTATTATGGCCCATGAAAGCTGTGGCCATCCATTTGAAGCAGACCGTATTCTTGGCCGTGAAGCAGCACAAGCAGGAGAATCCTATATACAACTTGCAATGAAAGGAAAGAAAATGGCTTCTTCTATTGTAAGCATTGCAGATGATCCAACAATTGCAAACAGCTACGGATATTTCCTCTACGATAACGAAGGCGTGAAAGCACGAAGAAAACTTCTGATTAAAGATGGAAAAATCAATGAATTTCTGCAAAACAGAGAAACAGCCTTTCAACTGAAAACAAAAAGTAACGGCTCATCCCGTGCATCTGATTTTGAAAAGGAACCTATTATTCGAATGTCCAACACCTTTATGCTTCCTGGAGATTACAAGGAAGAAGAACTCTTTGAAGGAATAAAAAAAGGAATTTACATGAAAAATTTCATGGAGTGGAACATTGACGATAAAAGGCTCAATCAAAAGTATACTGGTGCAGAAGCTTACCTCATTGAAAACGGAGAAATATCTACACCGGTAATTTCTCCCATACTAGAAGTATCCTCCTTAAAGATGTATCCAGCAGTAGATGCAATGGGAAAGAATGTAGAATACCATGCAGGAGACTGTGGGAAAGGGGAACCAATGCAAGGAATTCCCGTGACACTTGGTGGACCATCAATAAGACTACAAGGATTGAGAATAAAATGAAACACGAAGAAATCACGCAGTTTCTCTTAGAAGAGCTCAAAAGAAAGGGAGCAGAAGACGTAGTCTTACAGCTAGGCTGCGGAGAAACAACTCTCATTAAATTTGTCAACAATAAAATTTCTACAACAAAAACATGGGAAAGTACAAACCTCAGCATATTTGCAAGCAAGAACCAAAAAATTGTGACCAGTTCCTTACGTTCATTCAACAAAGAGACTGCAAAGAAATGTGCAGAAAATATGATGAAAAGTCTTGGAAAAATGCAGCCAAACAAAGATTACCAAGGAATCGCAAAAGGACCATTCAAATATGCAAAAGAACAGGAATGCTACGACCCTAAAGTTGAATCACTTACAGAAGAAATGGTAGACATGGTCAAGCAAGCAATAGATACTGCAAAGAAAAAAGCAAAACGTTCTTCTGGAACACTGGAAAAGACCTTTGCAGAGTCGTATCTACTCACTTCAAATAACGTAGAAGCCAGAGAAAAAGGTACAGGCCTCTATTTTTCTATTCGCACCTTGATTGATAAAAACAGTTCTGGCTATGGCTCCTGTGTTTCTCGTATGAAAAACAAAATAAAAATACAGCAAGCAACCGAGCATGCAACACAGATTGCACAACTCTCCAAAGGCCCAAAGCTCGCAATGTCCGGCAGTTTTGATGTGATCTTTGCACCACACGCAATGGCAGCAATTATAGATCGTTTTGCGGATAACGCATCTATTTTTTCTGTAGAATCCGGTCTATCTTGCTTAAAAGGCCAATTAGGAAAAACAATTGCAAATCCTTTGGTAAATATCTATGATGATCCAACGATTCCTAATAGCTATGGGTCAACTCCTTATGATGCGGAAGGAACGCCCACACAAAAAACAAGTATTGTAGAAAAAGGTATTTTCAAAAACTACTTGCACAATGCATCAACTGCAAGAAGATATAAAACAAAAAGTACAGGAAATGCAGGACTCATTTCTCCTCGTGCCTTTAGTCCTATTCTCAAAGAAGGAAACTACCAGAAAGAGGAACTGTTCAAAGAGGTAAAAAAAGGAATCTACATTAGTAATGTCTGGTACACACGTTTTCAAAACCATGAAACAGGAGACTTTTCTACTATTCCTCGAGACGGAGCATTCTACATCGAAAATGGAAAAATAAAGAAACCTCTAAAAGACATCCGTATCTCGGAAAACATGCTCAAGATACTAAAAAATATTTCTGCATTAGGAAAAGAAGGAACACAAATTAAAAGTTGGGAAGTAGAAACTCCTACAACAGTTCCTTACACCCTAGTAAAGAATGTGAATATTACAAAGCCGAATTAAAATCTATTTTCCCAAGGAAAAGAAGCCACCCTTACTTCGGAGTTTATTCCATCTATATTTAAAGAATATTTTTCAAGACCATCTCTAATGAGTTCACTCAAAAGAGCATCAGCAAGAACAGGAGCCATCGCCATTTTTGTTGGAAAACAAACATAAACTATCCCAAATCTTTTCATACTAATTCCAGAAGGAAGAAGATTTCCATTAGGTTCTTCAGCACGTAAAGCATCAAAAGTTCCCCATTTTGTTTGGGAGAAATCAACACCTTGTAATAATCTTTCTAAAAGAGCACGTCCTTCTCTAATGAGTTCTTCAGGTTCCTGCGTATGTCCCTTCTCTGCAATTTCTCCACCAATAGACCAAATTTTTTCACCAGCCCTAGAATCATAATGAGTAGTAACTGATGCAACAGCCTTTCCTCCATCAATACAATGACCCCAAAGATCGGGGAGGGAATTTCCGCGAACAAGCAACTGACGAAGAGGGCGAATTTGCATAACTTCTTCATCATAACCAAATATTTTCAAGAGATCTTGATTTCCTATACCAGAACTAAGAACAACTCTTTGAGGAGAGATAGTATAAGACTCCCCTGATTTTGCAGTAACAGTAAGTTCATAACTACCAGACCCGGATGCTAAACAAGAAACAGTATTATAATAAATAATTCGGGAAGCGTGAGGTCGTGCAAGGTGAAAGAGTAAAGAAGAAGTGTCAATAACTGGCTCAGAAACTGCATAAATTTTTCGTGCGCTAGCTTTAAACCAAGCTGGTGAAGTATCAGTAACATCAACTGGAGGAGACGTTAAAAGACTTAGACCTGCAAGAGAAAATGTTTCTTCAAGCAAACCTCGCAATCCTCTTCCCTGAGAGAGCCAAAAAGAACAGGTTGGAGAACGAACTAGAACAGAAGACAAATCTGGATCTTTTCTTTGGCCAGAGAGGTGCGCTCTCCAACGATCAGGCATATTTCGTACTTCACTTGCTGAACCTTGCCGATATTTTCCAGGAACGACATATTTGAAACCACCATGAACTATTCCTTGTGCACAGATCGTTTGACCATTTCCAAGAGTACTATTCTCAAGTAAAAGTGCTGAATATCCTTGAGAAATAAAAGTATCTAAAGCCCATAACCCTGCAATTCCTCCTCCAAAGATAACAACATCTGGTGAGTATTTCATAAGAGAGAACGACCTCCATCAATAACGAAATTTTGACCAGTTATATACCTAGCTTTATCAGAAACAAGAAAGGCAACTATATGCGCAATATCTTCAGGCATATTCATTTTTCCTAAAGGAATTCCCCTTTCAATTTCTTCTCTAACGGAGACATTCTCCCAAGCACGAGAAAGAGAAGTATAAGTATAACCAGGAGAAACAGCATTAACTCGAACAGAAGGAGCTAATGTTAAAGCAAGAGAAGCCGTCAAAGAAAGAAGAGCCGCTTTAGAAGCAGCATAATCAAATCCAGTACCCTCTTTTGCTTGATATGCAGCATCTGAAGAAATGTTAACTATAGTTCCA
>JAHFJQ010000034.1 GCA_023245755.1 archaeon
GATTGCCGGATATGATTTTCCACGACCTAAGGCGGAGAACTATGATCGCTTTGTAGAAGAACTAACTTCTGGACTGGGTAATCTGAGAGAAGAAAAACTTTCTCTTATGCTCTATGGATCTTATCCTTCTGGAAGATATCAAGCTGGAAGAAGTGATATTGATGCTGTGCTTCTTGTTCCAGGAGATGTTGTTACAGGTAAAGCTGTCCTTGATGGCGCAAGTGTTGTGCTGCAGTCTGTACAAAGACATAACCATGTTCCTTTTCAAGTAACTGTTAGTGATTGGACTTTATTTGGCGATGGGAGGTTTAGCCCTTATCTTGCAGACTTTGCTCCCATCTTTGCATTAGAAGGACAGGTTCTTCTTGGACAAGATCCTCGACCACATCTTACTACGGAAAACTCCAGAAATGGAATTTTTCAAACTATGGCTTTTAATTTACGAAAGGCACGCGCAGGCATTCTTTTAGGGGAATACCATCTTGAACAGGACCCAAGAAAATATATCAAAACCTTTCAAGGAGTTCTTGATACTACTGCACGTGCTGCAACAAAACTTCTTGATTTACGTGATGGAAAAGTACGCCCAGAAAAAAGGGGCGCTATAGCTATCTGTGAAGTGTATCCTGAGATTGATGGAACTCTATTTGATGAAATACAATTTCTCTATGCAAACCTTTCTCGTTTGGATGCAATCTATACACAAAGACATAGAATGCAAGATATGATGGCCAGAGCAACAACGACATTTGAGACTATGGTTTCTGCATATAGAAAAGAATATCCTCAGAAATAACTCTTGTTGTATATGAATATTTAAGAAGGACTTTTTACGCTTTTCTTTTATGGTTATGAAACATTTCTCTGAAAGTGAAGAAGAACTTATTGCACATTACCTTTTTACAAACCCTTCTGGAGATACAGGTTTTATGTACCCTCAAGAGCTTGTTGCAGGAGAAGAACTTTCTCCTCTTATGTCTGCATACTCACGAACACATGTTCCTTTTACAAGAAGAGTTCTCCAATTTTTAGATACAGAAAAAGCAGGAGAAACACGAGCAATGCTTCCTCATATGAGAGCAATCATGGATATTTTTCGTGAAAGTGATGGAACTTTGCGAATTTCTCGAAAAACAGGAAGTTTTAATCGAGAATGGGTTCTTGCACATGGGCATGCTTCTATTAAGGAAATGACTCCGCTCTTTGGATGGGTAGAAAATGTCTCGGATATTACTGGAAAAAGAATTACTGGCCATCCTCTTTGTAAACCCCAAGTCAAATCTACAAGATATCTTTCTTATAGAAGTGCTCTAGATCTTGCATTAGCAGATGAAGATCTTGCTGCACTACCACATGGTGAAGATGCTGTTGCATATATTCGATATATGAATGACCGCTACCTTGCTGTGACTGAGCAACTTGGAGATGCTGTTTTTGGTACAAGCGAAACAAAAGCTGTTGTTGCTTATCTCCAGAGTGAAGCACAAGTTGCACTTGCTGTACAAAAAGCTCTTGAGCGAAAAATGCGTATTGATCCAGAATTTGTTGCAGATGATGCATTTTTACGAGAACAAAGAGAGGCACATCTCAAAGGGTTACAAGACCCAGAAGTGAGAAAGGACATAGGAAAATTTGTACTGGATTCTTCACGATCCTATCTCACTGCAGCAAATAGAACCTCTTTGGGATTTGCTGCGGATGCACGAGTGCTTGAAGAGATTATTACGGATATGATCTCTTCCCCTCGTCTTGAAGATCAAAAGAGAGGATATGCTCTTTGGAATGAAGCAAAAAAGATTGCTCCTGTTCTTTTAGGAGAAAAAAGTCATATTGCAGTGGATCCTTGGAGGCAACATACAGAAGAACTTCTTCGGGATGTGGTCAAAGAACGCTGGAGTTTAGGAAATAGGTACAAACTTGCTCATCTTATTGATCCTAAAAGTTTTGATGTTGACTCTGATAGATTCCAAGCGACACTGGCATTATTCCCTTACTCTGATAAATCCTTAGGTGCTATTTATGCAGCACTTATTGATGAACCAAATGTGCGTGAAGTGTTACAAAAAGCACATGAAGGGAGAGGAGCACATGATGTTGTTCATCCTGCAATTTCCCATGGAGGCCTTATGTTTGAACTTGCTATGCCTTATCATGCCTATAGAGACATGTTCCGCCATCGTAGAGGATCGCGCTCTGTACAACTGCTTAGCACTCGATTAGGATTTGAAACTCCTGATATTTTAACTTATTTCGGTATGGAAGCAGATTTTGAAAGGGATATGAGTATTGCTCAAGAAATGTATGAACGAACACGAGAAGTGAGTGTTCATGCTGCAGAAAAAGTTGTTCCATTTGCTGCGAATTGTCGAGCATTACATTCCTGGAGCCCAGCACAAGTGGGCTATATTGGAAGGCTACGAGGGAATCATGTTACTGGAAACAGAAGCTATGTGGAGATGACTAGAAAAATGCTTGCAGAAGTATCTGCAGTTATGCCTCAAACTGCTGGATACTTTAGAGTTGATGGCGAAGAATACCCTGCACAGCTTTGGAAACGAGGATATAGCTGGTACGATAATACTCAGAGAGTGAAGAGCTAAGTATTTAAAGTCCCTGTAGATTCTGCTTTTTATGAAACTATATATTATTCCTAGTGGCTGGGATAGAGAACTTGTTATCAAAACTGCGTTTAAAACTGGAGCAGATACCATTTGTCTTCTTTCTGCAACACAAAAAAAGGATCATACCTATTCACGAACGGATTCTATTACACAGAAGGTTACTACAGATATCATTAAAGAGCTCTCTAAGTTTACTACAGTTGAAATTCTTGAAGTAAATTATATTGATATGAAAGATATTTTTGTCAAAGTAAAGAATTACATTAATAAGCACAAAGATGCAGAGATTATTATTAATATTTCTACGGGATCACGACTCCTTTCCTCTACACTTCTTCTTGTTGCTTACATGAATAATATTGATGTTGAATATAGTGTTGCAGAGAACCATAACCCTAACATTATGAAGCTTATAGAAAATGGTGAAGACTACCATAATGGATTTCGTACTATTCTTCGCTTTCCTTCTATCCCTTTTACTTTCTCTTTTTCTGCGAAAGAAAAGTCTCTCCTTAAACGTATTAAACAAAACAATACTTTGAGTGTTAGCGACTTTATTGCTGGTGCAAAAGGGGACGCTGAGAATCGACTACGAAGTGAATTTCATTATCTTTCTAAAAAACTAGAGAAAGAAGGTTTTCTTGAAGTCAGGAATAGAGGAAAAATTGTTGAACTGCACCTTACTCCTCTTGGTGAAATGGTTTTTGAAGAGTAATATCTATATTTTTTTTCAATAGAATTATTTTCTATATCATTTATTTTTTTTAAAACTATTTTTCTTTTCTCTTCGGGACTTTATTTAAGGGATTTTCTTTTTCTTTTGCTATGAATATAGAAGTTGTTCGACAGATTCCTTTTGCGGAACTAGAAGAACGTATACGAGCAGTTCCTTTGAAAGGCAGAGCTCCTGATGGCTCTGAGATTTTTGTTTACTCCAATGCCTATGTCCGTGTGCAAGAAGTCCTTCCAGATGAAGTAAACCCTACAACCTTTTACCTTCTTCGTAAAAACTTACAATTTCAAAGAGATCTACATGCTCATCTTCTTGCTAAAGGAATAGATACTCTTGCTCTTGATGGAGCCTTAGAATTACATAATCAGGATGAGGATAAAGTTTGGACACTTACACCCCCTATTGTTGAAGTCACTCCCCGTCATGTTTGGTACCAGCCTCAAGAAGGAGAAGTGGAATATATGAAAGATAGCCCTACTGCAAATCCTTGTCAAAGAGCATGGGGAGTACAAATCCCTATTATTAATGATGGTCTTCACCGAGTAGCTTTTGCAAGAGAACAAGACAGAAGAGTCAAAGTTCTTTGGATTTCTGGAGCTGATGCGAGGTATCCTTTCTATGCTCATCCTAATTCTTGGAAAGATGTTCAAGTTTTTGATGAAGTACCAAAAGATAAAATGGATAAAAAAATGTATCGACTTCCTGATTGCTATGCGGTCTATAGAAATTTTGATGTCATAGGCTGTGGTGCACCAAGGAGTGTTTATGCATGAACTCTCGTATTATTTTTGTTGATGGAATTTCTGGAGCTGGTAAAGGAACGCAAATACCTTTTATTGAACGATATTTACAAGGCAAAGGATATGATGTGCTCACTGTTCGTGAACCTTCTTCTTTTCTTGATGGAATTTCTCGTGAGTATAAAAGACGGGAAGACCGATCAGGAATGGTTGCAACACTCTTGTTCGCTGCAGACAGATTGCATCAATATGAACATACAATCGTACCTTTTCTTGCAGATCACCCTCAAGGAATTGTCCTTTCGGATAGAAGTAAACTTTCTAGTGTTGTGTACCAAGCTGAGCAAGGTGTCCCTGTTGAAGACATTGTTCATATAAATAGATTTTATCCCGATGCTGATCTTTCTCTCCTGCTTCTTTGTGAACCAGACATCGCAATAGCAAGAATTGATAGACGTGGAGAGAGGAGTGTTGATGAAGAGCTTGTAAAAATACGAAGACTGAAGCAAAGATATGAAGCCTTAGCTCGAAACACTGGGCAAAGAATCGTGCGAAGCGATGGCGACCCAGAAGCAATACAAGCACAACTACGATCACATTTGAATACCTTTTTAGGTGTTCCACAAGAAAAAGTTGTCTTTTTAGATAAAGATGGAACTCTTGTTGATAACTCTGGCTATCCTGGGATCATTCCTACTGATGCAATTTACTACGAACATACTGTAAATGGTTTACGAGCTTTACAAGAAGGGGGCTATAAACTTATTCTCATCTCTAGTCAACCTTGGGTTGCACGTGGAAGGATGACTGCTGATGAAGTTGAAGCTACTTTTCAAAGTGTTACGAGAAAATATGCAGATGTAGGAATTACTATTGAGGGATATAAATTTTGTCCGCACCATAGAGTTGAAGGTGGATGCAGATGTAAAAAACCAAACACCCTTTTGTTAGAACAAATTGCTGATACCATGGATGTTGATATTGCAAACAGTTTCTTCGTTGGAGATATGGGCATTGATATTGATTGTGGAAGAAACTTTGGATTACGCACAGTGCTTGTAGAAACCAGTAGTGCTGCTGATCGGGAATTGGGATCAGAACCAACACATCGCTGTGCAGATGTTAATGCTGCTGCAGAATGGATTCTCAGCAAAGCTTAAAAAGAGACCTTGTCCTTCAAGAGCATATGGCAAAACTGATTTTTGATGGGAAAGAAGTGCAGGTTCCTGATGGTGAAGCTATTAAAGAATATGGGCGACAATTAGGAGTACCCTTTGGCTGTGAACATGGTGTTTGTGGAACGTGTAAAATTGATATCCTTTCTGGTGCAGAAAACTTAAACGAACTTAATGAAGCAGAAGAAGATATGGAAAGAGATCGTAGCCATAGACTTACTTGCCAATGTAAAATTCTTCATGGAAATGTTGAGATACGGTTCTGAAAATCTTTCAAAAAAACTTACAAAAGGCTTATAAATTAGTTAGACCTCTGTCTCATTATGGCAGAAGAACTCATTGTAAAAAAGTGGGGTAACTCATTAGCAGTGATTATACCTAAAGAAATTATTCAACAAAAACACATCAAAGAAAACCAAAAGATTCTCATTGATTTTGGAACTAAAATTGACTTACGTTCTGTATTTGGTACATTTAAGACTAAAAAAAGTGCCCAAGAACTTAAGGATTTGGGTAGGGAAGGATGGTTCTAAAAACCTACTTTTTTGATACGTATGCTTTTATTGAGATTATTAAAGGGTCAAAAAACTATGCTGAATTTTCTGAATATGCAAGTATAGTTACTACAAAACTGCAGCTTATGGAGCTTTACTATAGTACTCTTTGTGAATCTGGAAAAGAACAAGCGGACTTTTATTACACACTCTTTTCTCCAAGTAGTGTTGCTTTGCAAGATGAAACTATAAAGCAAGCCATGGTTTTTCGTTCGCAACATAAAAAAAGAAAACTATCTTATGTAGACTGTTTGGGGTATACTCTTGCTCTAGAAAGAGGGATTCCTTTTCTTACAGGAGACAAAGAATTTGAGCATTTTCCTAATGTTTGTTTTGTGAAGTAACTAAGATAATTCTAACATTAGCTACTTACCTATTCCCTAAAATAGACCTAACTTCTTCAAAATTATCCACAATATGGATTTCTCTCAAAAACTTTGTTTTTGATAGCAGGCAGACTTCAATAAAATCCTTATCATGAGAAACAAATGCAAATCCCCTATCTGCGTTTAGAAGTAGAAGAAGATCGGGTAAAGAATCACCGCAAACGATGTTTTTATCTTTTTTTATTCTTTGGAATTCCTTGAACTTATGTTCAGGAGTCAGAACTATCCTTTTTCTTTCAAAACCATTACACTTTCCATCCTTAAATCGTAAATTATTTGAAATTATCTTGCTACGATCTATCTCTGGGCAGACTAACTTTACTAAATCCGTACTCCAATTACAAGAAAGTATGTATACCTGCCCTCCAAAATCTTTTACTAAAGACTCAAAACCAGATCTTACTTTTATTTGTGAAGCTGCCCTTTCTAAGCTAGAAACATCTAAATGTTTTAATGGGCCTTCAATAAGACTCATTCCTTTTACTTCTAAAGCTTCAATTTCTTGACTATATTCTAAAATAATAGCTGTAATGTGTTCTAAACACTTTTCCCAATTCTCTTCTCTATACATTATCTGTTTAATACGTTTATAACACTCTTTTGTTAATGGTAACTCTTTATCATAATAATCCTTGTTTGAGATACTCATTGCACTTTTGAAAATCTCTTCTGGAAGTCGAAGATATAGCTGTATTAACGTTGACTCCTCTGTAATTGTTGAATCAAAATCTAATATAAGAACTACCATGATTCTATTACAATTATTAATCCTTCCTTTATTTCGATTTTAATCTGATTTTCTCTAGCTTTATTTCTTAAAGTTCTCGATTTATAGGGCAAAATATTTTCTTTGCTCAATTGCCACTCTAAGCCGCTTGTACTTATTATCTCTGTTTTTACTAATGGGATGAGAGAGATTGTATGATCCTTACAGTTATTTACCTTGAGGCTATCCTTTGTTATATAAATGAACTGATTTTTTAGAGAAAATGAGACAGCATGGCCTCCCTTTACAAAAGGGACTGTTGAAAGTATGTTCCCCAAAGTATGATCCATTAGCAAAGATACGCCTCCTAAAATTATCTTACCCTCTTTTTTTGGATACTTTTTACAAGCATATTGTAAAGCAAGCTCTCCATCAGTAAAATCTTTATTTTCAGGATATTTTTGAATAGGAATATTATTTCTCTTACACCAAGCCTGATCCTGCTTTGAAACAGAATCCAAATCACCGATTAAAAGTAGATTTTTTGGTTTGTAAGGCAAATCCATAGCAAGTTTAATACCACTATCGGCACAAATAATTGGCTCTTCCCGTTTTGGCTTAAGACTTAAAAAGGTCTTTTTTTCTGCTCCATGGAGAAATATAAACACCCTCATAGATTTATTATAGCTCTCTCACTTAATAAATTTACCTCAGCTTAATTCTAACATTAAACTATCAGGGTCTTCTAAGTAAGATTTCAGTTTATTTGTAAATAAAGCTGCGTGTGCACCATCGAGAATTCTATGGTCAAAAGAAATACTTACCGGAAGTACTTTTCTGATTTGGATTTTTCCTTTGACTACTAAAGGCTTTTCAGAAATTTTTCCTAGAGCAAGTATTGCAGACTCTCCCACGTTTAAAATCGGTGTTGCATGCATACCCCCAATGGAACCAATGTTTGTAATGGTAAAGGTACCCCCTTTCAAGTCCATAATATCTAAAGCTCGTTGTTTTGCCTGCTGGGAAAGTTTCTCTATTTCTCTTGCAAGATCGATAAGGGATTTCTGTTCTGCACGTTTGAGAACAGGAACGATAAGACCCTCTTCTGTTGCCGTAGCAATACCTATGTTAAAGTATTTTTTTACGACAATTGCATCCTGCTCTAGTGACGCATTGAGTAATGGATTTTCTTTTAAGGAAGCAATCACTGCTTTGATAATATAAGGAAGAAAAGTTAGCTTTACTTCTTTTACTTTATTTTTTTCCTTTTCTCGTATTGCCCATAACCGTGTCACATCAATTTCATCCATGTGTGTCACCATAGGAATACTTGCTTGCTTTTCCATATTGATTTTTATTTGTGCACGAAGACCCTGTAAAGGGATTCTATCTACGTAACCCCACATATCGTATTTCTTGGTGATTTGTATTTGTGCACTTGCCTTAGGAAGATCTTTTTTCAAATCGGTTTGCAAAATCTCTCCTTGTTTTCCAGAACCTTGTATGGTACTGAGGTCAATACCTTGCTCTTTTGCCATCTTTCGTACAGAAGGAAGTGCTTTGATTTCTTTGTTTGTACTTTGGCTTTTCTTTTCTGTTTGTACTAGTTTTACTTCGGTTGCTTCTTCTAACTCACCAACCACAGATTGGCCTTTCTTTGGAGCACTCTTTTGTATTGGAATTTCTTTTATAGGTTTAACTTTCTCTCCATCAGCACCAAGGTCAATGAGCACTTGGCCTACTTTTACAATAGAGCCTGCCTGAAAATAAATTTTGAGAACTTTGCCTGCACAGGGAGAGGGTAACTCTACTACCGCTTTATCTGTTTCTACCTTTACTAAGGGCTGATCTTCTTTCACCATATCCCCTTCTTTGACTAACCAAGAAACAATATGGCCTTCATGGATGCCTTCTCCTACATCTGGAAAGGTGAATTGTGTTACCATCTAAAAATTCATCACCTTTTCTATTGCTTGCGCAATTCTTTTTTCATCGACAAAATAATAGTCTTCTAATTTAGGTAAAGGAACAATAATATCATAGCCTGTCACTCGTTCTATTGGTGCTTTCAAATAGAGGAGTGCTTGCTCTTGTATTCTTGTAGCTATTTCTGCAGCTAGACCAAGGGTTCTTTGTGCCTCGTGTGCGATTACTACACGGCCAGTTTTTTTTACACTTGCAATGATTGTTTCTGTATCCATAGGACTGAGTGTTCGCAGGTCAATTAACTCTACAGATATATGTTCTTTGACTATATCTATTGCTTGCTCACACTCTCGTACCGTCGCCCCGTAAGAAATCACGGTTACATCAGTACCTTCTTGTACCATGCGTGCTTTTCCAATAGGGACGAGATATTCTTTTTCTGGTACCTCTTGTTTGATTGCACGGTATAATCTTTTTGGCTCAAAGAAAATAACAGGATCGGGATCACGTATTGCAGAAATCATTAATCCTTTTGCATCATAGGGAGTAGAAGGAATCACGACTTTAATGCCTGGAGTATGCACATAGTATGTCTCTGGAGAATCACTATGGTGCTCTAGTGCTTTTATTCCCCCACCAATGGGAGAGCGAATAACTAAAGGAACCGTAAATCTTCCTCTACTTCTATTTCGTATTCGTGCAGCATGATTGACAATCTGATCAAATGCGGGAAGAGTAAACCCTTCAAATTGCATTTCTGCTACAGGTTTAAACCCCGAGCATGCAAGACCAATAGATGTTCCTACGATTGCAGACTCTGCTAAAGGAGTATCAAAAACCCTTCCTGGAAACATTTTCAGTAAACCTTCTGTAACTCGGAAAACACCACCATCAACGCCTACATCCTCTCCAAGGACAAGGACTGTTT